>JAJYAH010000967.1 GCA_021779635.1 Pseudomonadota bacterium
CTTGAATGCCGCAGTGTGGTTCCGACGCGGTCGCTTGGTCATGATCTCTCCTGATGCGCGGCGATCATCGCCGCTGTCAGGCAGAAAAGCCACTTATCGTCCTGTTCAGATTCCCCGAGCCAGCTCTCTTATCAGATGGCATCGGAAATCGACACTTCAAATGATGAAAACTCCAATGCCATAGGCCCTCAATCTGTCGTCGTCAGCACGAGTTCATCTTCGCCACCCCCCACTGATGAGACCCGTAACCCCAAGCGCACCGTTGGAAACCCGGAAATTGAAAAAGCCGATAAACATTGGCTCGATTACACTACCGCAGGCTTCGCATTCATCGCTGCGTTTGGCTCGATATGCGCTGTCGTGGTCGGCGATTGGCAATGGGACGCAATGAACCATCAACTGGGTGTTATGCGCGAGCAGAGCCGTCCGTGGATCAAAACGACTATCAGCTTTGCGCGCCCAATTCGTTTTTCGGAGTGGGACCACAATAGGTGGATTCATGTGCCGCTGCGTTTTGACTTGAAAAACTTTGGAAGCGCACCTGCAACAAACGCCCGGATAGTCACCATTGTCAGTCCTTACCCCGGAAACGCTGCCAAGCAGACCCTCGACGCGACACAAGAGGCGGCTTGCAAGCAAGCGCGAGAAACGGCGGACGGCGACAAGATCGGGGGAGTTGCCATATTCCCCGGCGAACCCACTTCCGTTGAAACGGGGGGCGGAACCGGCGGACTCTACAAGACTGACCAGCCGATCATTTTCTCGATCACGGGCTGCATCGACTATACCTATGCTGACGACAGGCATGGTCAGACAGCGTTTAGAAAAATACTGGGGCGCGTGAATAATGATCGTGTAGTGGGTATTGCTTTCGTGAAGGGAGAGTCCGAACCGTATCAGGAACCCATTTCTCCGGAACTGCTGGCAACTGGGTTTCCAAAAGACCCACCGACTGTCGCTCGGGTGCGAACCGACGATCTCTATTTCCATGACGACGATGGCGGAAACTACGCGAAATAGACAACAGCGTCCCCATTTAAGCAGTCATCCGCGCCATCTTATGAATGGTCACGATTGTCGGCGGGGGGGTGAGTGGGCGGACTTCCGCTACCCCGTTCAACCCCTTCTCCCCGACGCCCCCATGTTTGGGCCTGCGGCACAAGGCGTGAGCCTTACCGTTGCGCTATCCGGTGGCAGCCGAGCGCCTTGCAAAGTCAGCCCCTTGCCGCTGCGCCTAATTTCTTCTATATTTGCGAAGAAATGAGATTGGACGTCGCACGACACATCGAGAACGCTCATGAAGCCAAGCGCCAGGGACATCACGCTCATTGAGCAGCATACAATGCTGGCGATGCTGCGCCTCCATCCGAACGGATACGGCGTCACGATCCGCGACGAAATCAATCGCCGGACGGAGCGCAGTTATTCAATCGGCTCTGTCTACACCGCCCTGGAACGCCTTCAAACAGCCGGATTGGTGGAAGCCCGAGAGGGAGAGCCGACGGCGGAACGTGGCGGTCGCCGCAAGACCTATTTTACCTTGACGGCGACGGGCCACAGGGCGCTGGAGGGTTCCCTCCACGCGATTGACGCCATGCGCCGGGGCCTTGCGGGGAAGGAAGTCGAAGCATGAGCATCGGAGACTCCTCGGGCCAGTTGAATATCGATCTGAAGGCTTGGCTGGGAAAGGAAATAGTCTGGTCGAAGGCAGATTTTGCCAAGCTGAAAGCTACATTTGATGAACACGGGCATCGGCTAAGCCCGGAAGAACGGCATATTTTGATTTCTCATGTGAAGGCCATCGACGTCGAGCTGCAAGGTGAACTGGATGAATTCTGGTCGAAGAAATTTCATGCGCGCGTTCGGGCCGCAGACACTCCCCGCCAGATAGAGTCGTCGATGAAGTCAGAGCCGCCGATGTTGGCGGAGGCATTGCTCCGCCTCTTCGTGAAGCGCAATATTCACGACGCCATTTTGGGCGACCTTCAAGAGGATTTCGCTAAGAATCTCAAAACTCACGGCTACCGGCGGGCGCGATTCATGTATTGGGTCGAAACGCTGCGCAGCATGGCGCCGTTGGTCTGCTCATTCGCTAAACGCATCGGCTTGTTCGGCTTCATCGCGGAGATGATGAGGCGATTTCATATCGGCTGACCTATGGCTGGCTCTTACTGCACGAGCGCGCTAATAGCCGACATTCTCTGTCCAATCGCCAAGGACGGTCCTCGGAAAGCGTTCGCCATAGCCGTCAGCAACGGTTCTGTTGTTGTGCCCAAACAAGGCGTCCTGGGTTCCGGGCAGGCTTGTCGTTTCCGGCGTTCTATGCCAGTTGTCGATTTTGCGAGGTTAGCTGGGTCTGAACGGGAATGAATGCCTCGTAAGTCATCGGCAACCGTTTGAAAGTTAAGGTTTATGTCCGACCTGCCGGGGTCGCCACGGTTCGCATCATCGAATGGCCAGGGTTGACCGCAAGACTTATCTGTCATGCGCCGGTGCGCGCCGATCTTGGGAACCATGCG
>JAJYAH010000170.1 GCA_021779635.1 Pseudomonadota bacterium
CGACCCGCAATTTGTCGCCGGCATCGAGCCGGTAGGCGGCATCATAGGCCGCCGGGGCGTAATAACGCGGCGATGGTCCGGCAAAGCTGGCGCGAAGCGCGCTGATGGCGCCACCGGAATCGGCGACGCCCGGTGGCGACACCGCGACCCGTGGCGCCGGGCCGTACGGCTGGCCATAGGCCAGAGCATCCAGGTCAGTGCGAGGCTGCATGGCTGCTACCGGCCCGGAGCTGCTTGCGCAACCGGATAACGCAAGGGCAGCGAGCAGGCAGAGAATAGCGGCGTGCACGCCTCGCATCGGGCAATCCTGAGGGCAGTATCGATTCCATTAAGAACTTTCATGGTTAACAAAGCATGACCGCGATGGCTGATCCCCAATACCATCCCTCGAGCAAAACGTCTGAGTTAACCGGGCAGCAACCTTAATGGAGTGTAATCGGCCGAGTGCAGTCGTAGCGTCTGCGGGAGTGTGCGATGCGTTTAGCGTTCTGGCGTGCAGGCAAATACAGGACGTTGGTCCAGAGGGTCATCTCAAGACCCGCCGCGCCGGCCGCCTCCAAGTCGGCCCCCAATAAGCCGGCTGCCGCATTCGAATCCGGCGACCTGGATTTGCGCGCGCTGGGCCAAGCGCTCCTGCGCAACAAGAACTGGATCATCGTTCCGACGCTGGTCGCCGCCGCCCTGTCGATTGCCGCGGTCAATCTTGTCACTCCGCGATACAAGTCCGAGGCGCGCATCCTGATCGATGGACGCGAGAACGTCTTCCTGCGGCCGAACGGCGAGCGCAACGAGGAGCGCACCGCGCTCGATGCCGAAGCGGTGACGAGTCAGGTCCAGTTGTTGCTGTCGCGCGATCTCGCACGCGAAGTCATCAAGAAGAACAAGCTGGCCGAGCGGCCGGAATTCGATCCGGTCTTGCGGGGCTTTTTGCCCTTGAAGTCGCTGCTTGCATTGTTCGGGATCGGTCGCGATCCGTTCTCGCTGACGCCGGAAGAGCGCGTGCTGGATGCCTATTTCGACCGGTTCACCGCCTATGCGGTCGATAAATCGCGCGTTGTCGTCATCGAATTCCAGTCGATCGACCCTGATTTGGCGGCGCGTGTCGCCAACTCGATCGCCGAGAGCTATCTGGTGCTGCAACAGGACGCGCGGCAGGAGCAGGCCAAGTCCGCCAGCCAATGGCTGTCGGGGGAAATCGACAATCTGCGCAAGAAGGTTGCGGACGCCGAATCCCGCGTCGAGGATTTTCGCTCGAAGTCTAGTCTGTTTGTCGGCACCAACAACACCACGCTCTCCAATCAGCAGATGGGTGAGCTGAACACGCAATTGAACAACGCGCGGGCGCTCAAGTCCGACGCCGAGTCGAAGGCGCGACTGATCCGTGAAATGCTTCAGAGCGGCAAACCGATCGAATCTTCCGAGATTCTCAACTCCGAATTGATCCGCCGGCTGGCCGAACAGCGTGTCACGCTGCGCGCGCAGCTCGCCGAACAGTCGTCGACCTTGCTCGACGGCCATCCCCGCATCAAGGAGCTGAAGGCACAACTGGCGGATCTTGATCGCCAGCTGCGCGAGGAGGCGAGCAAGATCTCGCGCTCGCTGGACAATGACGCGCGCATCGCCGGCGGCAGGGTCGAAGGCCTGAGCGCAAGCCTCGAACAATTGAAGAAGCAGGCGACATCAACCAACGGCCAGGATGTCCAGCTTCGAGCGCTGGAGCGCGAAGCCAAGGCGCAACGCGATCTTCTGGAATCCTATCTGGCGAAATACCGCGAAGCGAACACCCGCGAAAATATCGATGCGGCGCCGGCGGACGGCCGGATCATTTCCCGCGCCATCGTTTCCAATATCCCGGCCTATCCCAAGAAGCTGCCGATCGTGCTGATTGCGACGTTGGCGACGTTGATGCTCAGCGCCGGCGCAATCGTCACCGGCGAATTGCTGCGCATGACCACGCCTCGGGCACCGGCTGCGTTCGCGGCTTCAACGGCGCCGGCGCCGGAACCGGTGCCGACGCGCGGACCGGCGCCAGCGGCTGCCACGATGGCGCCCGCCGATCCCGCTCCGGTCTTCCGCGAACCCCGGCTGGACGTTCCGGCCGAGTTCACCGAAATCGAGCGGCTCGCCGATGATTTGCGCGGCGCGGGCGACGCGGCGCGCAAGATCACGATTCTCGGCACGGCCTCGAACGAGAGCATCACGCTGACGGCACTGACGCTTGCGCGCCTGATCGTGCGCAATGCGAAGGTCGTGCTGGTCGATCTGTCGGCGTCGTCGCCGACGATCGCGGCGGTATCGGTTGATCCGGTCGCGCCGGGCCTGGCGGAATTGATGCAGGGTGAAGCTTCATTTTCCCAGGTCATCACCAAGGACCGGCTGTCGCGCGTTCACCTCGTGAGCGCCGGCCGCCCGGGCTCGGATCCCGCGTTGCTGCAATCGCCGCGGCTCACGCTTGCGGTCGATGCATTGCTGCGGGTCTATGACCACGTGTTGCTGGACGCCGGCACCGGTTCCGATCTGCCGGCGGAATTGCTGACGCGACAGGCCTGCGCGGTAGTGGTGCCTGATCCATCGATGACCGCCGATGCGCGCACCTTGATGTGCGATCAACTCAGAGCGGTGGGCTTTACCGGCGTGACGATGCTGAGCAAGCCGTCGCAACCCTCCGATGCCGTCGAGCCTGGTCCGCGGGTGGTGGCCGCCTGAAGGCGACGTTGCGCTGTGTCAGCGAAGCGCGCTTCGCAGTTTCTGCACCATCTGCAAGAGCGCCGGCGTATGCTTAACCAGATACTTGGCGCGGTTAATGCCTGACATGGCGGCTGCCGTGACCCGGCCGCGCAGGCTGAGCGGAATAAAGCAATCGAAGATCGGCTGCTCGCCCTTGCAGAAAAGTTTTTTATAGTCATCCGACCCGACCCCAAGGTCGAGCGTATGATAACCGCGCTCGGCATAGTGATCGACGATGTTGCGCATCAGCACCAGTCCGGGACTGTGACGTGAATTGCCGGACATGGTGTAGGTATTGAACATCATCGAAAACCGGTATCCGTCGGCGACGCCGGCGTAGATCGCGATGACCTCGTCGTCGCATTCCAGGCCATGAATATCGATAGCGTGACCGCCGTCCGCCAGCGACGTCATGCAGGCGTTTCGGATAAAGTCTTCCACGCCGGGTTCCGCGAAAACGTTGGGAAGTTTCTGCGCTGCCATCCGCAGCGGCTTGAGACGGAAGAAGGCATCGAGCAACCGCTGAATTTCGGTGTCCGCGGAGGCCGCGTAATAGCGATATCCCGGAAGCGCTTGCAGCTTGCGTTCCTTGCTTTTGAGCCGGCTGCGAAACGAACGGCTGATCCGAGCCGCCGGCGGAGCCCCGGGAACCATCGTCATCAGCGGACAGTCGTTGGCGGAAGCCTGGTTCGGCAGCAGCGCCATCGGGTTCAGAGAGTCCTGCCAGTGCAGCGGTTGCTGGGTCAGCGCCAAAACGTCGGCTGCGGACCTTGAGCGTAGCGCCGATAGCAGCGCGTCGAGATCGGCAGTGGTTATGTCCGCAGCAAAATTCCTGTCCCACAGCGCCATGTTGAAGGTGGCGTGTTTGCCGCCCATGAAACAAGCGGTGCGGACGCCGCGCTCATGCCTGAGCACCAGTGGAAGCAGCAACAGCGGCCGACGTTCAGCGTCATAGGCGATAACGATGAAGGGCAGGAGGTTCTGGCGCTCTCCAACCTGACGCTGCCAGGGGCTGAGAAAATCGAACCGCTGATACGGCGTAGAGAACTGCCGCGGACTTTCGAGGCCGCGCCAGATCGTTTCCGCCTGGTTGAGATCGTGAAGGATGTCGACGCCGGCGACGCGGCTCGCCTTGGACCATGCTTGAGCTTCCGCAGTTCGGTTTTCGATCGCGGCAGCCATGGTCATTGCGAAACCTGCGTGAGTGGAAATATCTAAATTTTTCGGCTTTTGCCGACTTTTGCAAAGAAATGTCAACAAAGAGTAATGACAATGCCGCTGCTACGGGCCCAAGTCGCCGCAGCCGAACCGTTTCATTCGCTGCCGCAAGAAGAGGCTCGCTACGATCGACTTGCGTGATTTCTGTCGCAAACAAGCATGCGCAATTTGCGCCGGCTGGATTGTTTGGAAAGACCGATATTCACCATCGAGTCCGGGTCCCGGGACCGGTTTTTGCGGACTACGCGCTGAGAGGCGAGACGGTGCCATCCGATGACAGATTGACGAGCTTGCGACTGGAACTCGCCTATTTCAGCGGTCTTGCCTGGCTGAGGGCAAGAGCGGCTGGCGGCGCTGGCGTTATTCTGCGGTTTGAGCGCGTGCGTCCGCGGCGCGCCGCACGCTTTCAGCCGCTCAGATCGCATGAGATCACGCCCAAATTTCTCGATCGGACGATCCGCGCGTTGAAACGCTGGAAATTCGATATCGTTTCCATGGACGAGGTTTGCCGCAAGGCGGTCACGCTGGCCTCGCCGAGACGGTTTGCATGCCTGACTTTCGATGGCGGCTACAGGGACTTGATGACATCGGCCTATCCGTTGCTTGCAGAGCATGGCGTGCCGTTCACCGTCTATCTGCCGACCGCGTTTCCGGACGGCCTCGGAGAGGCGTGGCGGCTCGCGCTTGAAGAAGTGATTGCGCGAGAGAACCGGGTCAGCCTTGTGATGGGTCGCCACGAGCGGCGCTTCGATGTCGAAAGTACTTCCGAGAAGTATCAACTATACAATTTCCTGGAAGGTTGGATGCGCTCGCTTCCGCCAGCCGAACTTTCCTCCGCGATTAATGATCTCTGCAAGCGATACTCCGTCGATCTCGCGGCGTTATCGCGCGAGGCATCGATGGACTGGACCGAACTCGCGAAGCTTGCGGCCGATCCGCTGGTGACGATCGGAAGCGCGACCGTGAATTATCAGGCCTTGTCGACGCTGAAGGACGTGGCCGCGCTGCGCGAAATGACGATGGGACGGGCAGTCGCGGAGGCGGCGTTTCGCCGCGATGTCAGGCATTTCGCCTATCCGTTCGGCGATCGCGAATCGTGGAGCCCGCAACATGCTGTGATGGCTGCGGAGGCCGGCTTTGCCAGTGCGGTATCGACAATACCCGGCGTCGTCGAAGCGAAAGGCCGAACCAACCTCCACGCGCTTCCGCGCATCGCCTGGGATGGTCGGCAGCGTTCGCTGCGCGTCATGCGCGCGATGCTTTCCGGCATCGCATTTCGCGCAAGGCACCCGAGCAGCAAGTGACCCTAGGCGTCGGGCCGCGCCATCCAGCTGATGATCGGCATCGCCGGAAGGACCCAGCCGATGCCGGCCACAACATAGAAAATCGCCTGCAGCAGCCCGGAATTTGCCAGCCAGGGCGTCTGCGCCACCGTCATGCCCATCAACGACCACACCACAACCAGCAGCAGCAAAGCGATGGTTCCAAGGAATTTGCGGGTGCGTATGGTCATGGCGGAAATGTACGGCTCGCTTCGGGAGGCGCCTTGCGCGCAGGGAGGGGCGGACTATAAGGGGCGCGCGAATTCATTCAAGCGCAGCTTTGATGACCGGTATTCCAGCACAACAAGCATCACACCTCGGCGCCGTCCGCGGGTGGCTGCTTTGCATCGCCGCGCTGATCGCGACCATGGTGCTGGTCGGCGGCGCCACGCGTCTCACCGAATCCGGGCTTTCGATCGTCGAGTGGAAACCGGTCACCGGCACGCTGCCGCCGCTCAATCACGAACAGTGGGCGCAGGCGTTCGAGGGCTACAAGACTATTCCGCAATATCGCGAACTCAATGCCGGCATGAGTCTCGGCGAGTTCAAGACCATTTTCTGGTGGGAATGGAGCCACCGGCTGCTCGGGCGCGTGATCGGGCTTGCCTATCTGCTGCCGTTTCTCTGGTTCCTGTGGCGTGGGGCGCTGAACGCCGACATCAGACGTCGGCTCTGGATGATCTTCGGCCTCGGCGCGCTGCAAGGCGCGGTCGGCTGGTGGATGGTAGCTTCCGGGCTTTCGCAACGGGTCGAAGTTTCGCATTACCGTCTCGCCACCCATCTGGTGCTCGCGCTGTTCATTTTCGCAGGCATCGTCTGGACGCTGCGTCGACTGGCGCATCGGCCGCCGGTAGCCGCATCCTCGCGGCTCAAGATCACCAGTGTCGTTCTGCTGGCATTGACGTTCGTGCAGCTTTATCTCGGCGCGCTGGTCGCGGGCTTGCGCGCGGGCAAGGTCTACAATACCTGGCCGGACATCGACTGCGGATTCGTTCCCTCCGCGGCGCGATTGTTTTTCGAGAAACCGTGGTGGCGCAATCTATTCGACAATGCGCTCACCGTACAGTTCGAGCACCGCATGACCGCCTATGCGCTGTTTGCGCTGGCGGTGCTGCACGTGATCGACGCGGTTCGCTCGCGGGCGGGGGGTGCCGCGGTCAACGGGGCCCGGTGGCTGGCGGCGGCGATTACGCTGCAGGCGACGTTGGGTATCCTCACATTGCTGAACCAGGTGCCGATTGATCTGGCATTGGCGCATCAGGCCGTTGCCATTGCGGTCTTGACGCTTGCGGTTCTTCAGGCCGAGCGGTTGGCCGCGCCGCGGCCGGAGACGGAGCGGCAGAAGATGGCTCTGCCGGCCGGCCAGCCCGGTTGACTTCGGCGTTCCAAATTTCGTCGCGTATGCGGAAGCGCCTGTTTGCGGGCCGAAGACCTCAACAATAGCCGTAAACGCCGCAGGCGTAGGGCAGGCGGTTCCAATAGCTGATCTCGGGACCACCGTAATAGGGGCCCGGGTAATCGTAGGAATTGGCCAAGCCGTAATAGCCCGGCAACGTCGCAGAGCCCGGAAGCAGCGGCGCGCGGATCAATGGCGGTATGTAGGGTATGGTCCCATCCGTCGGCGTGAAAAGCAGATCCCGCTCCTCCTCGACATAGACCCTGCGACTATGGACCGGTGGAGATTTAAAGTAGACGCCCGGGCCGGATGGGTAACCCGAGCCTGGCAGGTCAGCCGCCACGGCCGATCCGACGGCGAACGCGGTCAGAAATGGCATTGTCCAGCGCAGCATGGTTCCGCTCCGAATCATCGGGGGTAATAAATGCCACATTATGCCGGAACGACCGTTAATGAGAGGCTCGTGATATCGGGCTTGCCATACCACCGACACCATGCTGGCTCAGCCGGAGATATACAGGTTTCCTCCGGCGGAGAGATGGCTAGGCGCTCATCGCCTGCTCCAGGTCGGCGATCAGATCTTCCTTGTCCTCGATGCCGACCGACAGCCGCACCACGTCGGGGCCAGCGCCGGCCTTGGTCTTCGCGGCATCGTCGAGCTGGCTGTGCGTCGTCGATGCCGGGTGAATCACCAGTGAGCGGGTGTCGCCGACATTGGCAAGATGCGAGAACAATTTCAGCTTCGACACCAAATTGACGCCGGCGTCGTAGCCGCCCTTGAGGCTGAAGGTGAACACCGCGCCGGCGCCTTTCGGCGCATATTTGCGTGCAAGGTTGTTATATTTATCGCCGGACAGGCCGGCGTAGTTCACCGAGGCGACCGCCTGGTGGCCGGAAAGAAATTCCGCGACCGCCTTGGCGTTATCGCAGTGCTTCTGCATGCGCAACGGCAGCGTTTCGATGCCGGTGAGAATCAGGAAGGCGTTGAACGGCGAGATCGCCGGGCCGAGGTCACGCAGGCCGAGCACGCGGCAGGCGATTGCAAAGGCGAAGTTGCCGAAGGTCTCCTGAATCTTGATGCCGTGGTATTCCGGGCGGGGTTCGCTCAGCATCGGATATTTGTTGTCCTTCGACCAGTCGAAGGTACCGGCATCGACGATGATTCCGCCGAGCGAGTTGCCGTGGCCGCCGAGAAACTTGGTGAGCGAATGCACCACGATATCGGCGCCGTGATCGATCGGACGGATCAAATAGGGGCTGGCAAGGGTGTTATCGACGATCAGCGGCACGCCAGCCTTGCGCGCAACCGCGGCGATCGCCTCGATATCGGTAATGGAGCCGGAGGGATTGGCGATCGACTCGATGAAGATCGCCTTGGTGTGTGGCGTCACCGCGCGCTCGAAGCTGCCGATATCATCGGGGTCGGCCCACACGACGTTCCAGCCAAAACTCTTGAAGGCATGGGTGAACTGGTTGATCGAGCCGCCATAGAGCTTCCGCGCTGCGATAAACTCGTCGCCGGGTCGCAGCAATTGCTGCAGCACGACGACCTGTGCGGCGTGTCCAGACGCCACCGCGAGCGCGGCGGTGCCGCCTTCAAGGGCGGCAACGCGCTCTTCGAGCACCGCCTGGGTCGGGTTTCCAATTCGGGTGTAGATGTTTCCGAACGCCTGCAATCCGAACAGGGAAGCGGCGTGATCGGCATCGTTGAAGACGAATGACGTGGTTTGATAGATCGGTGTCGCCCGCGCGCCGGTGGTCGGATCGGGCTGTGCGCCGGCATGCACGGCGAGGGTGGCAAATCCCGGAAGACGATCGGTCATTCTCTACGTCCTGTTTTGCTTTATTTGAAGTCGCGTGGCCGCCATGCTGATCGCAGCGGCATCCGCAGTCAAGGCAGCGCGGCGTGTCAGCCGTTATTGGGAACGCCCATGCTTCGCTTTGTCGGGTTCGTGAAACAATGGTTTCGCATTTGCGTCATGCGAGGTCGTTCTTGTTTTTCGCAACGCGATCCGACGCGGTCGTTTCGCCGCCGCCGAGGCTCATCCGATTCAACGAAAGCCGCATGCCCTGGGTCGGCATCGGTGCGCGCTTTGAACTCAGCGTTCGCGAATTGACGCCCATCCACGAAATTTCCGAGGACAGCCGTCCATATTCAATCTTCGGGCAGCGGTTCATGACGACCTTCAGACCGGCGGCTTCCGCCTTCGCCGCGGCAGCGTCGTCGCGCGCGCCAAGCTGCATCCAGATTATTTTCGGCAACGGCGTCAGCTGCAATGCTTCATCGACCACCGGCATGATGTGACTCGAATTCCGGAAGATATCGATCATGTCGATGGGACGGCCGATATCTCGCAGCGATGCGACGAAGGGCTTGTCGAGCAGGGTTTTGCCGACATGACCGGGATTGACCGGAATCATGTCGTAGCCGCGCTGGGCCAGATATTTGAAGGCGAAGTAACTCGGCCGGACGTTGACCGGCGACGCCCCGACCATCGCAATGGATTTTACACTGTTGAGAATTTCCCGAATGTATTGGTCGGGGTAGGCATCATGATTCATCGAGTGTCCAATCGGAATCGGCCGGATTGGTTTACCGGTCTTGCCATTTCGGCTCACGCTTCTCGATGAAGGCGCCGATGCCTTCCTCGGCGTCGCGGGCCATCATGTTTTCGGTCATCACCTCCGCCGCATAGCGATAGGCGTCCGCCAAGCTCATTTCGGCCTGACGGTAGAACGCGGCCTTGCCGAGCTTGACGGTGTAGGCGGATTTGAGCGCGACCTTTTGCGCCAGCGCGATCGCGGCATCCCGTTCGCTGCCCGCGGCAACGACGCGGTTGACGAGGCCGATATCCCGCGCCGTCGTCGCCGAAACCGGCTCGCCGGTCAGCAGCATTTCCATCGCCTGCTTGCGCGGGACATTGCGCGATAGCGCCACCATCGGCGTCGAACAAAACAGCCCGATATCGACGCCAGGCGTGGCGAAGGTCGCGGCCGCCGACGCCACCGCCAGATCGCAGCTTGCCACCAACTGGCAACCGGCCGCAGTGGCGACACCCTGGACCGCGGCAACGACCGGTTTGGGCAATCCCACGATGGCTTGCATCATCGCGCTGCAGGCGTTCATGATCCTGGCGAAATAGGCGCGGCCCCCGTCGGCATCGGCGCGGCGGGCAGTCAGTTCTTTCAAGTCATGGCCGGCGGAAAAGGCCGAACCATTGGCTTCGATTACCACTGCGCGCACGCTTGCATCATCGCTGATGGCGTTGAGCGTCGCATGCAGTTCTGCGATCAGCCCTTCCGACAGGCTGTTGCGAGCCGAGGGCCGATTGAGCGTGAGCACGGCGATGCTGCCCTGCATCTCGTGCAGCAGTATCGGCGATGGCGGTTTGGCGGCACGCGCGATTTGGCTGGTCATCGAAATATCCATTGGGCGGGCCCGCCACCCTGACGGCACGGACCGCCCGTGTGGGAGCTCGGAAGTTCTCTTTATTACCTTGGCAAGTTCTGGCAAGAGAACTTTGGAACGGGAACAGGCGGAGCGACATGGCAATTGCGAAAATGAGCGCGGCCGAGCTGGAAAAGTTTCTCGATACCGAATATCCCCAGATCTTCCACGGCGGCGATATATCCATCGAAAGCGCCGACGGGGCTTCCTGCCTGCTCCGTCAGCGCTACAGCGACCAAATGCTTCGTCCGGGTGGGACGGTTTCGGGACCGACGCTGATGGCGCTGGCTGACTTCGCCATGTATGTGGTGCTGCTTTCGGCGATTGGCCCGGTAGGCCTTGCGGTGACGACAAATCTCAACATCAATTTTCTGCGCAAGGGCCAGCCCGGCCAGGACGTGCTTGCGGCAGCAAGACTTTTGAAGCTGGGCAAGCGGCTCGCGGTCGGCGAGGTCAGTCTGCTGTCGGGGACGTCGCCCGACCCGATCGCCCATGTGACCGCAACCTATTCCATTCCAAATGCTTAGTGTTTTTTACGGTAATATAGAACCATATTTATAACTTGCTGTTTTTACATAACTAATTGAAGAT
>JAJYAH010000968.1 GCA_021779635.1 Pseudomonadota bacterium
CTACGATCACTATCGCGGTTCGGTCTACAGCGCCTTCCACGGCGGCCCCGTCAGCCCGAGCAAGCACCATATTACGCTGAACGACGCGACGCTCCTGCCGGACGGAGCCGTGAGCGTCCACGCCTACCTGGACGGCGGAACGCCGGAAGCAGCGTCCCATATCGTTGACGCCGCTCTACTCGGCCGTGACGATACTGTCCTCGAACACTGGGACATGACGGCACTGAGCCGATTGCCCAAGCAGGCCATCGGCAACGACTTCGCTTACAACAAATTCGCGCCGGCGCCCTACGGCCTCGCTGCCGAAGTCGGCGCCATGGCGACCATCACCCTTCCGGCGCAGGCCGGGGCAACGCCCGCGAACGCGGCCAGACTGCGCTTGACCACCGTTAGCGGCACCGCCTTCGAGGCGCCCGTTAGCAAGAGGTGATTGGTTCGACGGGTTTATTTCAGTTTGTCGTCTTAGCCTTTTTAGCCTTTTGTATCCGCCACCTTCTGATCGGAGGTTACCTTAATTTTTCCGCCTTCCTGTAGGCTGGTCGGCGGATTGAGCACGATATTCTCGCCACCGTGCAATCCATCGCTAAGTTCAATCGTGGAGCCGGTGTCGCGATAGACGGTCACAGGCTGCAGGTGGATGCTCTTGTCCGCGTTGATGACCGCGACCCGAAGTCCCTGCTGATTGAAAATCAATGCTTCGGCCGGGACGATGACGTTCGGATGCTCCCGCGGAACGGCAAAAGACACATTGGCGAACAGTCCGGAGCGCAGGACATGTGCGGCGTTGTTGATGTCGACCTCGACCGAAAGTGTCCGCGAAGACGACAGCAACGCGCCCGAGCTACGGGACACCTTGAACGTCAGGTCGGGAAGTTCGAACGCCTGGATTTTCGCCTCGAGGCCGTCGTGCATGGCCGCCGCCAGCTCCGGGGCACGTGGACGGAGACGCGCAGGAGCATCAGCTCTCCGGCATCGATCTGCGGAAAGTAATCCTGCCCAACAAACGCAAAGAGGCCGGCGGAGAACGCGACCACGACGCCGACGACCGCGAGCGCCGCGATCCGGTGCCCGATGACAACGTGCAGCAGCCCGAGGTATCCGGCGCGAAAACGGGCGAACCGGCGTTCGAAGCCGGCATGAAACCGGGCAAAGAATCCGGGTTTGCGCTGCGGCGCCGCGTCGGACTGACCGTGGTGCTCACCGAAACGCCGGCCGTATTCCTTCTTGACGAGCACATCGATGAAGATCGGGACGATAGTCCGCGACAGCAGGTAGGAAGTCAGCATGGCAAACACCACGGCGAGCGCCTGTGGCGTGAATAGGAACTTTGGCGTATCGGTCAGGAACAGGACCGAGACAAAGGCCGCGCAGATCGCAAGGGTCGAGATCAGGGCCGGCTTGGCGATTCCGGCCGCGCCCTCCACGACCGATTGCCGGAATGGGTGCCCTTCCTCCATCAGACGGTAGGTGTTCTCGATGGCAACGGTGGCATCATCGACCAGAATGCCGACCGCAAGCGCCATGCCCCCAAGCGTCATGATGTTGATGGTTTCGCCGAGAAGCGCGAGGGCTGCAAGTGATCTGAGGATCGAGAGCGGAATCGAAATGAGGATCACGAGGGTGGACCGCCACGAGCCGAGAAATAGAAGGATCATCAAGCCGGTCAGGCCGGCGGCGATCACTGCCTCTCGCACGACATCCGCGATGGTGCCAGAGACAAAGACGGATTGGTCGGACAGCAGATCAATCTTGGCGCCCTCGGGTGCCGCTGCGCGAATCTGCGATAAAAACCCCTTGACGTTATTGACGACCGACAACGTCCATGCCTCGCCGTTTTTCAGGATGGTCAACAAAATGGAGCGGCGGCCATCGGCGCGGACAATGTTCTGCTGCGGCGGGGAGCCATCCCGCACATAAGCGACGTCAAGCACGAGGACCAGCGATCCCGCCACCACCTTGATTGGCAGCACGTTGAGCGCCGAGATCGCTTCAGGCGCCGAATTCAGCCGGATCGGGTATTGCCAGTCGCCGATCTCGACCTGACCGGAAGGCACGGTGAGATTTTGGGTCGAAATCGCATTCGTCACCAGATAGAGGACTAGGCGGCGGCGACTTCACCATCCATGTCGCTTTCCGTGACTGTTTGGTTGCGACCGGATCGTTTTGCCTGATAGAGTGCACGATCGCACCGCTCAATCATAGCCTCTGCTGATTCCGCCAGCCGGAATTGCGCAACGCCGATTGAAACAGTGACGCTCGATATCTCCTGGCCGGTGGTGCGCCGGGTCAGGCGGGCTTCCGAAATGCGGCGACGAATACGTTCGGCGACCTCTGCGCAAACACCCAGATCGGCGCCAGGAAGCACGGCAATCAGCTCTTCCCCGCCGTAACGAGCCGCAAGATCGACGTCACGAACGTTGTCTTGCAAAACCTTGGCCACCAGGCGGAGCACCTGGTCTCCAACCTGGTGTCCGTAGCTGTCGTTGAATTTCTTGAAGTGATCGATGTC
>JAJYAH010000969.1 GCA_021779635.1 Pseudomonadota bacterium
GCGCGACAGAATATCGTCGGTGGTGAAATCGCCGACATAGGCCGCGGAAGCCATCATCGCCGGCGCGAAGCGCGAGCCTTCCTCATTGGTCCAGTTGACGATGCAGATCGGAATTTCGGTCTCGATCCCGGCGTCGTTGAGGGTGCGGACGACCTCGAGCGCCGCCAGCGTGCCGAGCACGCCGTCGAACTTGCCGCCGGTCGGCTGGGTATCCAGATGCGAGCCGAGCCCGACCGGTGGCTTTGTCATGTCGCGTCCCTTGCGCAGCCCGAACATCGAGCCGAGCGTATCGACATGCACTTCAAGGCCCGCGGCTTCGCAGGCGTTGCGGAACCAGTCGCGCACCTGCTTGTCCTCGGGCCCGAGCGTCAGCCGCCGCACGCCACCCTTCGCTGTGGCGCCGAATTTCGCGGTTTCGTGAATCGTCCCCCAAAGTCTCGTGGAATCGATTTGCAGATTGGATGCGACGGGGGTCATGAAGCCATTCCAGCCATCAGAAGATTGCGCGCCATCGTTTCAATGACGTGCCCGCGGCGGCGCGTCAATAACGGCGGTGGAGTCCTGGGCGATCCCGGCGGCGAGATCGGCGACGAGTTCGACCGCGAGCGTATCGGGTGATTCCAGCCAGCTTGCCGAGAACGTCAGCGGCGGAATCCTGAGGTCGGTCGACAGGAGCTGCAGCCGCCCGTCCGCCAGTTCGTTCTCCACGATCGATGTCGGGATCACGGCGATGCCGAGCCCTTCGATCGCCATGTGGATCACGGTTGCAAGCGAGGCGCTGGCGTGCAGCCGGATCGGTGGCAGATCGGGCCGGTTGAACAGCGCGCGCACGATCTCATAAGGCTGGGTCTTGCGCGGAAAGGTGATGATTGGAAACCTCGCCAGATCCTGAACCTTCAGGGGACCGGTTCCGAGGCCAAGTGAAGGGCTGGCCAGAAAGCCGATCGGATAGTCGCACAAGACGCGGTTGCGCACGCCGGAGGCGGACAGCGGCCCGAGCATCAATGCGAGTTCGATTTCCTGCCCCTGCAGCCGTGCGCTGAGGTTCGGCGTAATGTCGACTTCGATTTCCAGCGATAGATTGGGATGGGCGGTGTTGACGCTCTTGATCAGCCGCGACAGCCAGGTGTGTACGATGGTTTCGGCGACGCCGAGCCGCAACACGCCGCGCATCGCCGAGCGGTCGCCGACCTCCGCCATCATCTCCGCGCGCAGGCTGATCAGTTTCTCCGCATAGACCATCAATTGCCGGCCGCTCGGCGTTGGCGAGGCGGCGCGGTGGTCGCGGTTCAGGAGTTTGACCCCCATCTCGCGTTCGAGTTGGGCAATCCGCTGCGAGATCGCCGGTTGCGTGGTGTTGAGCTTCTGGCCTGCCCCCCTGAAGCTGCCAAGCGTCACCACCCACAGGAATGTCTCGATCGACTTGAAGTCCACCATTCAACGCCGCCATATCGATAAATTCAGATGATCGAATCTGATTAGAAAGTAAGATTAGACTTTATAGTATGCTTGGGGTTCACTGCTGTCGAGATAATAGGCAGGGCAGTTCCGTGGCTATTTTTGCGGCAGGCCAGCAATTCCAGGAAGGCCGGGATGTGCTGCCGAGCCGGCAGGCACGTCTTGCGTACCGCGCCGGATTGGCGGCGAGCACCGCCGGCGTCGCCAACGGTTTCGTCCAGGGCAATCTTGCGATCCTGCCGGAAAAGCTCGCGGCTTCGTTTCACCGCTTCTGTCAGCTCAATCCCAAGCCGTGTCCCATTATCGGCATGTCCGATGTGGGAGACCCGCGCATTCCCTCCCTTGGAATCGATCTCGACATCCGAACCGACCTGCCGCGTTACCGCGTCTGGCGCGACGGCGAGGCGGTGGAGGAACCGACTGATATCATGGCGCATTGGCGCGACGACCTCGTCGCGTTCGTGCTCGGCTGCTCGTTTTCATTCGAAGAAGCGCTGATGGCCGACGACCTGCCGATCCGCCATATCGAGCGCGGGGTTCGCGTGCCGATGTACCGCACCAATATCGCCTGCCAACCGTCGGGGCCTTTCGCCGGTCCGATGGTGGTGTCGATGCGGCCGTTCAAGCCGGCGCAGGCGATCCGCGCGGTGCAGATCACCTCGCGGTTTCCTGCGGTGCATGGCGCGCCGGTTCACCTCGGTCATCCACACTCGATCGGGATCGCGGATATCGCAAAGCCCGACTATGGCGACGCCGTACCGGTGGAAGCGGATGAGATTCCGGTGTTCTGGGCCTGCGGCGTGACGCCGCAGGCGGTGATCGCAGCGGCGAAGCTGCCGTTTGCGATCACGCATGCGCCGGGCCTGATGCTGGTGACGGACTTGCGCAACAAGGAGCTCGCCGTGCTCTAATGGGCAGCTCTTGCCGTTCTTTGAGGCTTTACGGTTCCCTTCAATCGTTTCATCGATAGCTGCCGACACATGAGGATTTTCCGATGACCATCTCCCGCCGAAATGTATTGCTTGGAGCCACCGCGAGCGCCGCGCTG
>JAJYAH010000970.1 GCA_021779635.1 Pseudomonadota bacterium
GGCTTGTGCGCGTTCAGGAGGAAGTCGTTTGCCATCATGATGGCGGAGAGCACGTTGTTGAAGTCGTGCGCGATGCCGCCGGCGAGCTGGCCGACCATGTCCATCTTCTGCGACTGGTTGATCTGGTTCTCCAGGGCCCGCCGTTCGGTCGTCTCCAGCAGGTAGACGATGGCGGTCTCGGTCTCGCGTTCGTCTTCTTCGACCGCGGTGACGAAAAACTGTCCCCAACGCTCCTTGGGCCCGTCGAGCATCGCCTCGACCGGCGGGATATCGCCCTGGCCCTCCGCCGCCTGACTGATGGCTGCGATCAGAAGGTGGCGGTCGCGGGCGTTGACGGTCATGAAAATCGACTTGCCGGCAGCGCCGTCAGGGCTCAGGCTTTGCGCCAGCTTGGCGAACCGGGCGTTGGCGCGGACCACCGCGCCCGACCGGTCCACGGTCGCAATCGCCATCGGGGTATGGTCGAAGAAGCGCATGAAGCGGACTTCGGCCGCCCGCTGCGGATCGGAGCGGTCGTCTCGCGCACGGTTGATGACCAGCGTGCGCGAGGCGCCTGCCGCCCCGTCGGCTCCGAACGCCAGCTTGTGATAGAGACGAACCGGCATGGTCTTGCCGCCGCGCATGCGCAGGTCGATGTCGAACACCTCGGTCTTGACTTCGCCCGGCACCGGCGGAATCGACGTCAGCAGCGAGGCGCCGTCGCCCGACACGACGTCGGCCAGCTTCAGACCGCCCGATCCTATTTCCGCCAGATCGTAATCCAGCCAGTTGGCCAGCGTCGCGTTGACATAGACGATGTCTCCGGCGGCATTGACCGAAAAGAAGCCGCAAGGCGCATGATCGAGGTATTCGATCGCGTGCTGCAGTTCCTGGAACACGTCCTCCTGCCGTTCGCGGTCGCGGGTGATGTCGGCGATCGACCACACCGCGTATTTCGCCTCGCGCTTGCCGCGGCCGAGCGGCCGGACCCGCAACCGCAGCCAGCGGCCGTGGCTGCCGTCCTGGCCCGCGATACGGACTTCTTCCTGCTGCCGCTTGCCCTCGCGCGCCGCCTTGAGGAGCCGGAATACCGCTTCCGAAACGTCGGGATTGCCGATGAAGACCCGCTCCACCGGGCGGACATCGTGCGGGGTCGCCGCCCCCGTGAGCGCGAGATAGGCCGCGTTGCAATAGGCCACATGACCGCGGGGGTCGGTGACCGCGAGGCCGTCATAGGCGAGATCCGCGATGCGGCGGACGACCGGATCGTCGGTCGAGCGATCGGTGAAACGAACGATTCCGGCCGCGAAAGCGAACAGGCTGAACAGGCCGACCATCGCCAGCAGCGCCAGCAGCCCGAGAATAAAGGGCTGCGCCTCCGCCCGGCCGATGGTCGTCAGCGCGACCGCAGCCGCGACGATCGCGCCAGCCACCAGCAGCACCAGGACGATGCTGCCGCTCCGCCGCGCCGGCTCGGAGTTCGTCATCGGCTCTCTCGATGGAACATGGTCAAGTTCGGCGGTCATACCCGGGGACACGGCCTGTCGACATGGATTCGATGCGCTTGCGCGCGCTGGATTCGACGCGCCGTCCGCGCGCCCCCTCCTGAGTGCCTGAATCGGGCCCGCAAGCGCAAGTCCGTCACGCAGTTATTTCGGTCGTTGCGGCCATTTCCGGCCCAAGCGGGCCCACCGTTTCCGGACATCATGCCCGCCGGCCGGAAAGCCCGCGCCTCAGACCCATCACATAGCCGATAATTTCGGCGACCGCATGATAATGCTCCACCGGGATCTCGTCGTCGATTTCCACGGTGGCGTACAATGCCCGTGCCAGCGGCACGTTCTCGACGATGGGAACATCGTGCGCCCGGGCGACTTCCCTGATCTTGAGCGCGATGTTGTCGGCGCCCTTGGCCACGCAGACCGGCGCCGACATGCCGCGTTCGTAGGAAAGGGCGACGGAGTAGTGGGTCGGGTTGGTGATGATGACGGAGGCCTTGGGAACCGCGGCCATCATGCGCTTCTTCATGCGCGCATTCCGCAATTGCCGGATCCGGCCCTTGATATGCGGGTCGCCTTCGGACTGCTTGAACTCCTCCTTCATCTCCCGCAGCGACATCTTCTGCCGGTCGTACCACTGCCGGTACTGGAAAAAATAGTCGGCGATCGCGACCGCCGCGAGCATCGCCACGACGGCGCCCATCAAATGCAGCGTCAGGCTCATCACCACGCCCAGGATCGCGGCCGGATCGAACCGCAGCATCGCTTCCAGGCGGTGCCGCTCCGGCCACAGGATCGCCATCATCACGGCGCCGAGCGCCACCAGCTTGAAGATGCCCTTGGCGAAGTTCGCCGCCGCCTGCTTGCCGAATATCCGCTTGAATCCGGCGGCCGGCGAAATCTTGCTGAACTTGGGCTTGAGCGATTCACCCGACCAGACCAGCCGGTGTTGCAGCATATTGCCCGCAATCGCCGCCAGCACCAGCATCAGCAACGGCACGCCGAGCGCCGCCATCAGCACATATTC
>JAJYAH010000971.1 GCA_021779635.1 Pseudomonadota bacterium
ATCTGATATTCGCCGACGCCGATCCGCTTGCCGACGAGATCCTCGGGCTTTTCGATGCCGCTTTTGGCGGAGACGAAAATGCAGGAGTGGCGGAAGAAGCGCGAAGGAAAGACGGGAATGGCGATGAAGCCAGGATTCTCGCGGCCCAGGGTCACGCAATAGGACGACATCGACAGTTCAGCGACATCGAATTCTCGATTGCGCAGCATGCGGAAGAAGGTTTCCTCGACATCCAGAACCTGAAAGTTGAGGTCGATGCCGTCGGGCCGGACCGCGCCCGTCTGGAGGGCTTCGGTGCGGTCATAGCCCCAACAGGCGAGGGAAAGGCTCAGTCTGGTCATTGTCACGGTTTCTCCGATAGAGTGTCGAGAAGTTGGTTGGGCGCTACGTCCGTATTGCGTCGGCTCGATTCGAGGAGCGCGACGCAACAGGCCATGGTATCAAGTCCCCAGCGCCCGTCATGGATCGGGCGGCGAATGCCTAGGCAACCGCCGACAAACTCGTCGATGACTTCCTTGCGCGGCAGGGCAGGGGGCTCGATCGGCTGGAAATCGCGTTCGGTGTCCCCATAAATTGAGAGCCCCTTGGGCGACAGTTTCAGGTCCGCGCGGTCGCAGCTGACGATGATGAAACCGAAATGCTCATGATGCGGCGCTGGCGTGTCGGCAGCGACAGCCGGGACGCCGTATGTGCGCTTCAGTTTGGCTTCGATTTCATCCTGCGATGATAGCGTCGCAAGCCTCTTACGCGCCTCGCCGTAGCGATCCGGGTCCTTGTCATAGCCAAGCTCCGCTATCCACCCCACCAGTTCGTCGCTGTCATAATGCGCATATCCGCTATAGGTCAGCGACGCTGCAGCACCGGCTTCAAATGTCACCAGCGCCGTATAGGCGCCTTCGCTCGGGCGGCTGCTATCCCAGTTGGCGGCGACGGCGCGAACAGATGAAACGGGCTGCCCGACAAGGCGGCGCACGACATCGATCTGGTGCGCCGCTTGGCTGTAGACGACGCCGCCGCCACGGGCGCTATCCAGTTCTTCCGGACGCCTGGGCCGGAACATGAAATCGGTGAAGTTGAGCGCCGTGACCATCCGCACGGCACCGAACCTGCCTGAGGCAACCAATTGCGCGGCAGCCTGTACGGGTGCATCGAAGCCGTGGCTGGGTCCGACCACGAGCACCTTGCCGGCATCGGCGGCGGCGCGCTCTATACGCGCGCAATCTGCAAGCGTTGTCGCCATCGGCTTTTCGACCAGCACATGCTTTCCAGCCCGCAGAGCGGCGATGGCCTGCTCGGCATGCAACTCATGCGGGGTGGCTATATAAACCGCATCGATAACCGGCGAATACAAGAGCGCGTCGAGCGTATCGAACGCCGGCGCGCCGAATTCGTCCGCGAAGCGTTCCCGAGCTTCGCGGCGCAGGTCGAAAGCCCCGGCAAGCGCTACGCGAGAATCGGCCTTCAGCGCGGGCAGAGTGAGCATGAA
Organism: Pseudomonadota bacterium; assembly: GCA_021779635.1. The sequence goes on from JAJYAH010000971.1 coordinate 1,487, forward strand.
ACCCCGGCCGAGCCCAATGATTCCTAGTCGCAACGCATTTGCCATTCTTTGCCTGCCGCTCCCTTCAACCCGAAAATCAGGCTTGAAAAAGCCATTACTACGATATAGAAGTAATTTCAAGGGCGCATCCTGAGGGTGATTCGTCTTCGTGCCAAGCCAAAATGAGGAGGGTAGCTAATGACTCCGGAACAAAATGATCTGCTTTGCCGTGTGGAGGGCGAGGCCCCAATGGGGAAGCTGATGCGGCAGCACTGGTTGCCCGCCTGCATGATCGAGGACGTCGCCGAGCCAGACGGCACGCCGTTGCGTGTTCGCTTGCTGGGTGAGAACATGGTCGTGTTCCGCAATACGGAGGGGCGCATCGGTGCGCTCGACGAGCTGTGCCCGCACCGGCGCGCTTCCCTTGCCTTCGGTCGCAACGAGGAATGCGGCCTGCGTTGCCTTTATCATGGCTGGAAATTCGATGTGGACGGCAATGCCGTCGACATGTCTTCCGAGCCGGTCGATGCAAAGCTACGCGGCACGATGAAGACCAAGGCATATCCGGTGGTAGAATCTGCTGGTTTCGTCTGGGTGTGGATGGGTGACCCGGAAAATGTCATCCCTTTCAGCCCGCCGAACTGGTCGGCCGCGCCGGCTGAGAAGATCAGCATCGTGAAAATGCATGGCGGCTGCAACTGGGCGCAGGTTCTCGAAGGGTCGATCGATTCGGCGCACAGTTCGAGCCTGCATTCATCGAACATGCCGACGGCCACCGAAGTAAGCGGCTCGACGGCTACGGACACCGCGTGGCTTCGCCCGTCGGCCGACAAGGCGCCCAAGATTGAAGTGCAGAAAACGCCGTTCGGCTTTCGTTATGCTGCTATCCGCAAGCCGATCATCGATGCGGACAAGCAGGACTATGTACGCATGACTCTGTTCCAGGCTCCGTTCACGGTGCACATCCCGTCCAACGACCAATATCATCTGTCACAGATGCTGGTTCCGATCGACGATGTGAACACCATGTTCTATTGGA
>JAJYAH010000171.1 GCA_021779635.1 Pseudomonadota bacterium
CCCTCAGTTCTCTGCGCTCGCTCGCCGTCAATCGAAACTCCCCTTCACGCATGCCTCATGATACATGAATGCGATACCAATGTCACTGTTACAAGCCACTAGTTGACCGAGCGGTCGCCACAATGTCTTAACCAATTTTCACTTGCGAAGTACTGCCCGCCGATTCTTCATCGTCTAACAGCTTCAACGAAATGCTGGCGCTCGTGCGCGACGAGTTAGCGCTGAAGCCCCTGATGGGCGACTTCGGCGACGTGAACTTGCCCCGAGTTGGTGGACACCAGGGTTAAGCAGCCAACCGCTGATAGTTGCGGCGTTCAAAATCGACGGGGCTGAGATAGCCGAGCGACGAATGGCGCCGCCGGCGGTTATAAAATAGTTCGAGGTATTCAAAAATTGCGGTGCAGGCCAAGGCCTATCGGTATCTGCCGGGCTGACGCCGGGTGGCACGCGGGTAATGAGGCGTACCGGGTTACTGACCTTTTGGAGGTTTTCCGCCTTTGATGAGCCTCAGTACCCTCGGCACTCGGTTCCCCTCGGACGGCTCGACAGGAAATTCCGGACACCCGCATCCGGGCCTCGTGCAGGACAGGTCGGGCGATTCTTTGTGCCAGTGCGTCGCGAGCGCGTGTCCGCACCGTGAACACATCGTGGTCGCGAACTCGCGCTCGTACTCCGCTTTTTCGAAACGCAGAAAAGCCGCCGCCTCGTCCAGCGCCGCGATCCATTGGTCGTAGGCTGAGGGGTCGTCAACGATGCTGAAGCCGTTCGCAAATGCGTCCTTGAGCGGAGTGTTGATCGTAACTCCCCAAAGAAGAGGTTCGCCATCCGCGTAAAAGCGCTTGTGGCCATGTGCCGCATCCATCTGGGCGAGGGCCTGAGAGATGCGTTGGGCGAGCTTTTCGTCAATATAGACGTACAATTGACCCGGCCTGGCGGCATCGGCACAGATCGCGGAAGGTTCATCGAATTCCTCGGGTAGACTCATCCCAATTCTGTAGGACGACATAGCTACCGGGCGCAAGCGCGACCGCAGAAACAATGAACTGGAGCAACGTGATTGCTACCGAATACCGCGCTTGCGCCGGATTCCTCGTCGGTAGACGGCGCTGGAGCCCATAAGTTGGTCTTGGTCGAGCTCGCGGGTGTTGCCGGCCGTCGTCCGCTTGGCGCCTCCCAACGGCCTGCTGTTGCATGCCGGGCAATGCCCAGAAGCCTTCGGCGACAGCTGGCCCATTGATAGGCGGGGCTCCCCAAATGTAGAAGAATAGATCGTGGCCCGACGCCCGCGTGAAGACGTCGCAACCGGTCCGCTCGCATGTCCTACCGCCTAGTCCCGTACGAGAATGCCTTCTTCGTGCATCTTCTGGCGCAGGCCGAGCATCACGCGCTGGAGCAGCCATTCCCGCGTCACGTCGAAAATCTCATAGATGGATACGTACATCGATTTGGGCATTCTGCCGGGGCCGCCTTCCTTGGCCCAGACGCCAGGGTGAATCAGATTTCTCGCATTCCTGACCGTATGTAGCAGTTCTTGGAGAGTCGTTTTGCGTCCGTTGACTCTGATTTCTTTGGGCGGAATCCATTTCAGCTCGGCGGCGATGCCGATGAGCTGGTAGAGATTGAACTCGAGAAATCTGTTCCGGCCAGACTTGAATCTCTTTTGCTTATAAATCGCTGTTCGCCGAACGGTGCGGTCCTCTATGTAGCACATCGATAGCAGGATCGCTTCCAGCGCCGCAGCGGTCAGGATACAGGCGGCGAAATAGGCCCGTTTACTGGCGCAGCGTTCGGCCTCGCGATGATAAAAGAGCGACATTTTGGCGAGCCGATCCGAAGTATTGACCGGCGGCGACAATATCGATGAGGAATACTTTTTTCCTGCCCTCGGTGTGTTCATGTCATCGCGGTTTCGAGGGCAAGGTGAGGAGGTGGCACTCCGCGCGGGTGCGCTCGGCGCGCTGGCGGTAGGGCGGTGCGGGGCATGAGGATCTTATAATGGGCGACATCGGCGATGTCACGGATTTGCAAGGCGGGGTGGCAGGAGGAGCTACGCAGCCAGTGACGGATATGCAAGGACGCGGTGGTCACGAATATGCAAAAGTGGGGGGAAGGAAAATGTTGTGGGTCAATGGGTTGCGGGGGGTGGATCCCACACCCTGATTCACGGCGCGTGGTCGAGGCGCGGTTCGTTTGTTCAGGGCGCGGCTGTCGGTCGTGGCGGCGGGCAGATGCATCGGTGCGGGTTGGGGGGCGAGAGTCCGGACCTGCTGCTGAAGGGCGGCGAGGCGCGGCACCGAATTCGATTCCCGAGGTTAAGAATAGGACATGCAAGGCTCCAGCATGAAGGACCGGATCAAGCAGGTACGGTCGGCTTTTGCGTCGCGCAGCCCGCTCGCCCGGTTACTGAGGGGAATAGAAGGATTCTCTGTTGGTTGAATGAAGACGATTGTGAAACTCAATGGCGTACCTATCCGTCATGCCCGCGACGAAGTCACAAATTACTCGCTTCTTCTGATCTTCCGCGACCTGGTCGTACACGCTGCGAACATCCTCGGGCATGAGACGCCATCCATCTTTTCGCCTAAGTGCATGAAAAATCTCTTTGACAACTTTCTTTCCTCTGTACGCCAAGACTCTCATTCGAGGAGACATTATCGTCGCATAAAAGGTGTAGTTTTTGAGTACTTCGACTTGCTTGAAAGTATCTATCTTAAGCCGAGCGCGTGAAAGCGATGGCTGACTGGGCTCATACAAGACCTCGACCCCTGCAAGAAATTGCTTCATGAGGGATGAGGTTACACCATGGCGAAAATACCCGTTAGCAGCAATTGTCTTGCTCGCTCTCACAACTTCCTCAGCTGCCAAGGCTAAGTCTTCTGGCACCTCAAGTGTTTGATGGGCGAGCCCTTCCAGCCGGTAAACGTCAGGAAACGATTTGAGCAAATTAGACTGTATCTCGCTCAACGAGAAGGTATTTCCTGGCGTGTCGAGTTTGTCTGGATAGAATTTCTTGATACGTCTATTGATAGTCTCGACGATCGGCTCGACAATTTGCCGCGAGCCCGCCAGCATTGTAATTGGATCTAGAAACCCCGCCTTAAAAGTGTCATCCAAGTCATATATGGAATAGGCGATGTCGTCAGCGATATCCATGATGGAGCATTCAATTGTTCTGAAGCTCGGATTGGTCTTAAGGGTCTCGTTTTGCAAGCTTTCCGGACTGTATCCGACTTGTGTCCTAATGTTCTCAACCAGATCCTGCTCCGTAGCGTAATAGCCTTTGATAGGACCGTGATAGGCGCCGAGACGTTCTGTTGGTATTTGATAGTCATACTTCAATACGCCAGCCAGCGTTCTATAGGTGAGATTTAGACCTACGCGTTTATCGACGCCCTCGACGATGGGTTGGTAATTGTTCGCTTCGGCCTCCAGTATGTCGCGTTTTTCCAAACACGAGAGGATGCGCAACGTTTGAGCGTTGCCCTCAAAGCCACCAGAATCTTTCATGCACTCGTCGAGCGCCTCTTCCCCATTGTGACCAAAGGGGGGGTGTCCCAAATCGTGCGCCAGCGAAATGGTTTCAACCAGGTCCAGGTCAATTGGCGTCGCGCAAATTGCGCGAAAATTTTTGTCTATGTTGATTGCCGCAGCAATCGCTTTGGCAACTTGAGCTACTTCGAGAGAGTGGGTCAAACGATTGCGAAAGTAATCGCTCTCATCAGAGGGGAAGAGTTGAGTTTTTGCCTGCAAACGCCGAAATGCAGGTGAGTGGAGCAGCCGACCATAGTCACGTCTGAAAGCGGAACGCTTAGCGGTGGCGCCGGAATCGGCTTCGTCAGAAATAGAGACCGCGCGGTTCCGATCTCCGGGATTATACAGATTTGCCACCACCTGACTCTTTCGGCCCTACATCCGCGTCTGATCAAATCCCTGTTAGGACAACGCTCCGAGGCAAACCCCAATGATGAGGCACCCCTGAGCCAGCACCGCGAAATCTATGGTTCACGCGTCGAAGGGTTTTTGGCTTTCGAGAATGCGTTGCGCGAGACGGCTGTCTCTTCCGAAGCCTGCTTGCGGGCAGCGCGACCAGCTTCACAACCAAGTGTTTCGTAGTCGACTTTGCCGCGGGTCTTCGAGAATGCGTCGCGCGAGACGGCCGTCTCTTCCGAAGCCTGCCTGCGTGCGGCACGACCTGCTTCGCAACTGAACGGCTCCGTATCCGGTTTGCTCATGGCAATCTCCTTCCGAGGCTGCTCATCAGAATCAGATCCCCATGATAGCAGTATGTTCTCCGCTATGGATGACAATTCCACCTTAGAAATCAAGGTTACGAATGCTACCTCATCCGGCGACAAGGCGTCATCGTCGACCATAATCTTGTAGACCTTGCCGACCTGAAAGCCTGGCAAATTTGGTGATGTTTGAAAGCCTGGCCAGATTTTCAATCGATTCTTCAGGTTGCGAAAAATGCCAAGTAACTCGCGTTGTTTATCTGTGAGGTTTTGCGGAGGCTCTGCGAGCCCGGATTCAACGTCGAGTTCTTTGACTTCTTTTTCAACCATCGTTTAAATATTGACCCAATTGTCCTCAATCGTCAAACGCGCAGGCGCCGACCTAATCTGGCCTGCTGTGTGCCTTCCCGCTCGGTGCAATACTGACCCACAGGCGGGGACCGAGACAATGGATATGGCGACTTCGCCGGACTCGCCGCTTCCGTCGGGCATATGGGACTATAAAAGACCGCGATGAAACGCCTATCCGGCGGAAAAAACGCCCAGGAACAGTGGATCGCCTATCACGAGGCGGGACATGCCGTTGCAGCGAGATTGCTGGGCATCAGATTGGGCGAGGTAAGTCTCGCGCCGGACGAAACAGGGCGGTACCGAGCATCGACACGGTGCGGCTCGCACAAGGATGGCAGCAGCTTATCGAGCAGGGACTCCTTCCGCATGGGCAAGCCGGGGGGTTACTTGCCGAACGCCACCCATGTGCTGCTGTTGCAGTACTGCATGACGTTATAGGCGCTGTTGAAGATGATGTCGGCCTCTGAACCTGTGGGGTTGGAGCAGCCCGAGCCGCTCGCGCCTATCGGGCCCATGGGCTGCCAGCTCGTGCCGCCGCAAAATTGGTACATGTGGTGGGCGGAGTTGTAGATCATGTCGCCTTCGTTGGCCGTGGGGCTGGAGCAGCTGGCGGCGGTGGCGTCTTGCTGGAAGCAGTAGAAGCCGAGAGTTTGATTGCAGGTGGCGGGGCCAGCATTGTAGGTCCAAGTCGCGTCGGTATTGCCGGCGAAACCGTAGTTGCCGCTCTTACTGCTGTGGTTGCTTGTCCAGGCGGTACAGTTTTCGGTGCTGGAGGAACCGCTGGTCGCTGCCGTGCCGTTAGTTGCGACGTTGGTCCAGGGGGCGGCGCCGACGACGGTGCCGGATGCGGTCATGTCGGCGCCGTGGGTGAGCGCGCCGCTGATGAGCTGGGTCCAGTTGCTGGCGATGACGGTGCCGTCGACCTCCTCGTAGGGGATCGTCGAGTGGGTGAAGGTGGTCGCCGGATCGTCGATGCCGGTCGTGACTGCGACCCAGGCCAGAAACGTGCCGGAAAGGCCTGCCGCCGTGGCGGCGGCGGAGCAGACGGCATTCGCCGCGGCGACGGAGCCGAAGTTGCCAAGATAGGCGTCCGCGACTACGAACACCGTATTGTGGCCGGTGGCCAAACCGCTGCCTCCGGAGCCTCGCGGCCCCATCGCGATCCAGGTGGCGCCGTCGCAATACTGGTACACATGGTAGGCGGAGTTGTAGATGGTGTCGCCGGCGTTTCCGGCGGGGCCGGAGCAGGCGGCCTGCGCCGCAGGCGCGAAAACCAGAAGAGTAAAACCTGCGAGGACACGCGGAATCTTTCCGATCTCGGGGCTGGTACAAAATAGATCAGACCATCTCCCCGAATCGTCATTCCGGCGCATGCCGGCTTCTGGCAGCGCCTTCGGCCTTTGGACCCCGGCCTTCGCCGGGGCGACAGAGAAGAAAAGTCTATTCGGCATGAGTTATTGCATCTGCTCTAGTTTGACGTGAACGGCGTATTGCATGGCGGTCGCGCCGCTGCTGGCGTAGGCGGTGGTGCCGCCGGTGTCGTACTGCACCGCGACGCCGGACTTGGCCTCGAACATCATCGATCCTTGCAGCGACGATCCGAGCGTGTTGGTCGTGCCGAGCAACGTGCCGGTGGCGGCGAAATTCTTGGTCACGGCAGTATTGGTGTCCACGTCGGTGTATTTCACGTCGCAGTTGGGCAAGGTGGACGAGGTTGTGGCGGCCGTGGTCAAAACCACATAGCAGCTTATCCGGTAGTAGGTGTTGGCGCTCGGCGTCACCAGCGTGGTCGCCGAGACGTTTGCGGTCTGGGCGGTGGCGTCGGCGGTGGCGACGATCACGGTTACGACGGTGGACGGAGCCGAGGCCCCGGTCGTCGGCCCGATATTTATTTTGGTGGTGCTGGAGCCGCTGGCGCCCACCGTCAGGGCAACGCCGCTGGCGGTGCCTGCCGCCACGGAGGTGGTCGAGCTGTTGCCGATCACGGCGGTGTTGGAGCCGTTGCCCCTTGCCGATGCGCCGATCACGATCTCGTTGGTGTCCGCAACGCCGCTGGCTTCCGCATTGTAGCCGATGAACACATTGTAGGTGGCGGTGGTGATGACGGCGCCAGCACTAAAACCGAGGGCGGTGTTGTAGCCGCCGGTCGTGACGCCGGAGAGCGCACTCTGACCAATAGCGGTGTTGCTGTTGCCACTGGCCTGGATGCTATAGAGCGCACTATCTCCGACCGCCGTGTTGCTGCTGCCCATCAGCGGCGAGTCGGAGACGCCCAGCATCGCGTTGGTGCCGACGGCGGTGTTGTAGTAGCCGGTCGTGATGTATTTGCCCGCATAATACCCCAAAGCGCTGTTGGGCCCGACCGTCGTCTGGTTGAGGGCGGCTTCGCCGATCGCGGTGTTCTCGCTGTAGATCGCGGATTGCGCGGCCAGAGCGCCGATTCCGACCGCGAGGCTGGTCGTGTCCGAGTCGGGAAGATAGAGAAGCTTGTCCGAATCGATCTCGTACGCCGCGCCCACACCCAGCAGGTTGAAATTCCCGCTGCCGTCGAACACTGCGCGTTCCGTCCCGGTCGTCGTGATCGCCATCGTCGAGGTCGAGGGCTGATAGATGCCGGTCTGCGTGTCGGCGTAAAAGGTCAGCGACGGAGCCGCCGCAGAGCCCGCCGTCAACTCCACCAACACGCCCGACGTGCCGCCGATGGTGCCGCTGCCGGGGTTGCTGCTGCCGAAGGCGGTGAAGGAGGTGCCGTTGCAATATTCGATGGTGCCGCCGGTGTATTCCAGCATCCCGGCGTTGGTCGAATTGCAGGTGGCGGCGCTTCCGCTCGCCAAGGTGCTTCCCACGATGAGCGCCTCGGGAGTCCAGGTGCCGCCGCTCAAACAGGTGTAAAGCCCGTTGTCGTATGCTTGCTGCTGCCCCACTGTGCCGTCGGGTTCCAGGGATTGAGTGCAGGAGCCGCCGCCGCCAACCGGGGCGTTCTGGGCGAAGGCAGGATAAGGGGGGAGGCAGAGGAGAAGCAGCGCCGCCATAAGAGGCGGTGCGCGTCCGGCAGTGCGGCGGTGGGATTTCGATAGGGCAGCATCCGAGGGCGGAGCGCGATTCATGCTGATGGGACGCGATGATAAGATGTGGGAATGATCGAAAAACGACCGTTTTTCGACCTGCCGCTTACGGGCGGGTAGTGACCAAATCTTGTGGCAGAATCGAAGTATTGTCGAGCCGTTCCATGCGGGATGAGTGTTGAGGAGAGGAGCATTTTATGAATGTCGTTCTCCGGAAATCGCGCAAATTGTACGATGGTTCGTTCCGGTCGCATCCGGAGTTCCGGAACGTCCCGTAAGCCGCTCAGCATAGTCGCCAGCGCCTGCTACTCCTTCGGCTTGCTCCACCCTTTACGGCGCTCATCGGCGGCGCCGTCGGTATAGCCGCGCGAATAGGCTTCTTTGATGGCTGGCAGGCCTTGGGGCAAGAGCTTCTCGATGGCCCGGAGAGGTTTCTCAGCGGCCGCCCGTTGGGCAGCGCTCCTGATTTTGGCGACGACCGCCTGCGCCCGCCGTAAGGCTTCGGCGATGCCGTCCCGCCGACCTTCGGCTTTCTGGCTTTCCGCCCAGGCTTTGATGCGTTGTTCGAGACGATGCGCCGTGCCTTTGTCGATGACGCCGGAGTCATGGAGAGACGTGACGATTTCATGAGGAGGAAGAATGTCGGTCATGCCGGGACAGGTTCCTTATCCGAGGAGCGCCGCGACCTACGGCTCTGTCGCTTCGACGTTTCGGTACGCCGCAGCGATTCGTAGAGCGTCGAACGGGCGACGCGGAGAATGCGAGCGACATCTCCCCGCGATTCGCCGCCTTCGATCAGACGGCGCGCCTGCGCGAGTTGCTTTTCATCAAGGCTGGGCCGGCGGCCCAGCTTGATGCCGCGCTTCGCTGCGGCGGCCAAGCCCGCGCGGGTGCGCTCGACGATGAGCGAGCGCTCGAATTCCGCCAGCGCCGCCATGATGTGCAACACGAAGCGCCCGCCCGCGCTCTCGGTATCGATAGGGTCTGATAGAGAACGGAAGTTGACGCCGCGCTTGCCAAGGTCGGCAATCGTCGCCACGAGGTGTGAGAGCGACCGGCCCAGACGATCGAGCTTCCAAACGACAAGCGTATCTCCCGGCCGAAGCGCCTTGAGCGCGCGGGCGAGCTGCGGGCGGGTTACGGCGCTTCCGCTGACGCCCCGGTCGGCGAAAATCTTTTTGCATCCTGCGGCCTCCAGCGCATCGCGCTGCAGGTTCATATGCTGGTCGGTCGTGGAGACTCGCGCATAGCCGATCATTTCGAATTGTCGGACGGATTTTCCGGACTGACAAGCCGGCGATTCCGATGCGCTTTGTTTGTGTCCGGGAAACGGTCGTTTGGCGGACAGGCAACAGAAAATCTGCTTCTATTGTTACAGCCTCCTCAGATCAGGGCCGGTAAAGACGGTTGACCCCCGCTATCGTATAATGAGGTGTGTCCCTCAATAATTACCCCATCCCGGCGTTGTCCCTGCGCTGGCTGTATGTCGATTTCAACAGCTATTTTGCCAGCGTTGAGCAGCAACTGCGCCCCGAGCTGCGCGGCAAGCCGACAGCGGTTGTTCCGGTCGAGACCGATTCCACCTGCGCAATTGCCGCGAGCTATGAAGCCAAAGCCTTCGGGATAAAAACTGGTACGCCCATATATGAGGCCAAACGCCTATGCCCCGGCCTGGTCTGCGTGTTGGCGCGACATGAGCGCTATGTCGAGTTTCATCACCGCCTGATCGATGAGATCGAGCGGCATATTCCGGTTACCGCCGTGTGCTCCATCGACGAGGTGGCCTGCCGTCTTATGGATAATGAAATCTCGGTCGAGCGTTCGACCGAGATCGCACGGTCGATCAAAAATGGGATCGCGGAAACCATCGGTCCCCATCTGCGCTGCTCAATCGGGATTGCGCCGAACCGCTATCTCGCGAAAGTCGGCACCGAGCTGCAAAAGCCGGATGGGCTGGTGGTGCTGCGCGCGGAGGATTTACCGCAAAAACTTTTCAACCTGAAACTGCGGGATCTGCCGGGGGTCGGCGCCAATATCGAACGACGAATCCGGACGGCTGGCATTACGGACCTGCCGGGATTATTCGCGCTCAACCCTCATCAGATGCGCGAGATCTGGGGCAGCGTCTGGGGCGAAAAGCTGTGGTATCTGCTGCGCGGCATCGAATTGCCCGAAGAGATAACCGCGAGGCGCAGCATCGGTCACAGCCATGTGATGGCGCCGGAATTGCGCGATCCGATCAAAGCCAAGGATGTTGCCCGGCGCCTGACGCTGAAGGCTGCCAGTCGGCTGCGACGCATGGAGTATTATGCGGGCGCTATGTCGTTTTCGGCCCGGCTGGAAAATGACACGCGCGTCCATGCCGAAGAGCGCTTTTACCGGGCGCAGGACAATAAGACCTTCCTCGATTTCCTAAACAGGCTCTGGACTCAGGCGCTTAAACAAAGCCGTGGTGTCAGGATCAGACAAGTCTCGGTCACGCTTTCAGACCTGGCAGCGGCAAGCGATCTGCAAGCGGACTTGTTCGCGAACCTGCCGGACGTCGACCTCGCCGCGCGCGGTAAATCGGAAAAACTGTCTCGCGCTATGGACAAGATCAATCACCGCTTTGGGCGCGACAGCATCCTCATCGGCATGACGCCATCACAGGGCAAGTCTTTCTCCGGTAGTAAAATCGCGTTCACCCGCATCCCGGATGTTGATGAGTTTTTGGAATAGACTATTTGTTACAATCTCCTGGCTACAGGCGTCATCTTCCGGACGCGAGGAGACGGCAAGAGCGCCGGTCCTTTCAGAGTGAGCACGAGAAGCGTCTTCGAGATCGGTGCGGCAGCTCGAACGGATTTCCCTGTGCGGCTGCGGGAGAGCCGATTTGGCCTACACCCCGGACTCATTCCATCATACCTTGAAGTCTTCATGAACCGTAGAGTCGAGGGACGGATGTGGGAGTGGGAGAAGAAGCACAGAACGCGATACAGGCGCGGCATCGCGGC
>JAJYAH010000172.1 GCA_021779635.1 Pseudomonadota bacterium
GAAGCTCAGGCAGCGAAAAAGACGTATTGCTCCAGATCTTCGACGCGCTACTGAGGCCAATGGTGACCTCATTGCCATTTTCGATGGCGCTGCCGAAACAATGCCCTCGGTGAAACAGTCGAGCATCTTCGATCCGAATGGCCTCATCCACGTGAGACCCGGTCAGCATGCGGTAGGACTCAGTCAAGCTGGAATGCTGTCGGTTGCGCATGCCGACGTTGAAGAAACGCGCCTGCTCCAGCCCTTTTAAAGCCCGGTTAAGCTCTGAAAGCCCGAGGATTTTTGGGTCATAGCCGACCAGGTCGCGAACGATACGGCGATACAGGCCATCTCCTCTCGAAGACGCGCAGATGAAAAGCAGGGAGGAGGCCGGGTCGAAATAGAAGATGAAGAGATCGTATTCGACATCAATCAGCGCGTCATCGCTCGACCATGGCACTGGGGACGCCAGCCGCGTTACGTAGACGCTCGAACTTGTGTCCTCGCTGACCCGCCCGAATATCTGCTCCCGGTCGGACCCGAAGTTAGGCACTGTGGCGATGTCGAATGGCTCGCGCAGGCGATAGATTTTCACGTGAGCGTAGGGCGAAAGCGAATACAGGGACATGTCCGACAGGTCGGGAATGGTGCCCACATCCCGCTCGAACGTTTCGACGAACTCTCGCGTTTCTACCTCGCGCTGAACACGCGCTGCGCTCAGGTTCGGAATGATGTCGGCCCAAACTGCACCCGCCGAATAGAGCTTTTCGGCCTCGACTTTGATGCCGGATGCAGTGGCCAGAAAGGTTGCCAGGCCCAGCTTCTCGCCCGCAGTGCGGGCAAAGCGGCCGATGAACTGCAAAGTGACCGCAAGCGAGCGATGTGGTGAGTGTACAGCAGCCACCTTCAAGCGCGGCATGTCAAACCCTTCGCCGAGCATGTTGACGCAAACAATCCCGTCCAGCTCGTTGGCGGCAAGGGCCGCGAGCACCCGCCGCACATGGGTGAGCGAGTGCGAGCCCTGGATGAGCTTCAGTCGCAGCTTGGTATGTTTTTCATACAGTTCGACGAGAGCGTGCGCCCGCTTTTTGCTGTCGGTCCTGACCATGAGGAGGTGGTCAAAACCCGCAAGCCGGTCGGCCGCCAGCTTGCGCTCAGCGGTCTTGGCTATCGCGATATCCTCCAACTCCTGCCGGTTGTCGCCGGCCGGGATGTTGTCCACCAGCTCGAACTGAATGTGCCCGAAAATGCCATCCTGATACGCTCGTTTGAGGTCATAAGTATAAGCGAAACGTCCTAGAATCTCTCGATCGTCACGGCGGAACGGTGTTGCCGTAAACAGCACGCGGCGTGCGTCCGGAAACATGTCGAGCGTCGCCGTCCAGGTGAGGGCTGGGCTATGGTGAGCCTCGTCGACAAGTATCAAGTCAAACAAGTTTGCGGGCGGCACCGGCACCTGCTCCAGATGGGGGCTAACACTCGGCACCGTGGCAACGACCACATCGAATTCCCGCAGCCCCTCCCATTGGAGCGGGTCGGTGATGCGGCTCGCAGTTGCTGTGACCATGGGATCGGGGAGGCCGGCCGGGACTGCCCCAAGACGCTTGAGAACGCCAAGCTTCTTGAAATCGTCAGCTATCTGCTCGCGGACCAATCGGCTGGGTGTCAGCACAAGGACGCGGCTCGCCTGTAGCAAAAAGGCGCTGGCCTGGAGGACGGCAGTTTTGCCCGTACCGGTCGGCATCGTGATGATTGCCGGGTCCTTGCGGCCACTGAAATGCGAGCCGATCGCGAACAGAGCGCCGCGCTGCGCTTCGCGAAAACCAGGCCTCTCACCATCTGCTAACGGAAAAGTCAGCTTTGAATAATTGTCCGAGAAATACGACACCCGGGCGATTCTCCCCCGCCGTCAGTCTGCGGCAAATGTCTCGACAACTCAACTACTGGATGTCGATATTGCAATCGCTCGCAGCGGGCGCGGGGTTGATCCGGCTCCTCGGTTGGCCTCCCGTTGAGCGTCAGCATTACCCCGCCGGTTCGTCCGATCGAATAGGCCTGCAGTGCGTGCCGGCAACTGCCTTGAAAGGAGTTGCTCATTGAGCGGCTGCCGCGTCAGCGCCGCCGAACTGCATGTTCTCCTGAAGAGCGTCAGCGATCGGCTCATGGCTGAGTGCCGGGCGCCGAGACACGTAATCGTCTCACCCTCCAGCATAGCCCTAAGGGCGAGGCCTTCCGAGCAAACCCGTTCCGATCAAATCTTCGCCGTGGTAAGGCGCTGATCCGGCAAATTCGACCAATTTTTGTCGAATTGACCCATATGACATACTGACGAGTTCCGCGCACCTTCCGAGAGCATTCACCGCCAGCCAAGGGGGAGAATGCCGCAGTCGTCATCAGTCGCGGGCGCCCGTCGCAGTTCGACACACCCCTAGCGATAACTACCAGTGCGGATTCGTATCAGGGGGACCGTGGCTAGTCCGTAACTAGTCACGGAAAAGAGTAACGATGTCGGGCTCAGGGCATAAGCATATTTCGGACGCGGATCTCAAGAAGCTGGGATTGCGGCGGGTCGACGCTTACGTCCACGAGGCCGCTGGAGCTTCGAGCGAAGGCGATCAACAGAAGAAGCCCAAAACCGCCGCGCAGCGAAAAAAGGAAGAACGAGATCGCCTAATTGCCGATCAGTTAGACCAATTCAATATCGTTATGTCGGTTTTTCCCGATAAGCGTGACACCATCGCGCGCGCCGCCGCCAAGATCGAAGATAACGCAATTCAGGCCGCGATTGAGGCCGTGATTGCAGAAAACCCGAAGGCGCGGGATTTGGTATTGCGCACTAGGGGCAACCCTGAAGCGCTCGATGCCGCTACCTCCGCACTAGCCACACCGGGAGCTATCGAACGCGGTCTTCGAGCTTCAAGCCACGACGTTGCTCCGCTGATCGACATCGTCTTGGACAATCCACAAGTGCGGCGCATTCTCGAATTTATTCTGAAGAAGGAGCTAAATGCCGGCGCTGCAACAGCCGGCAATTTTTTGCGCATCGTGGAGACAATCGCCACATTGTCCGACGGCGAGCGTGTCGTAGAAGCAGCGCTTGCGCGGCCAACAGCAGTCTATGTCGGAAAAAATGTACTGGCCTTGTTGGAAGGCCGTGGCTGGATCGCTGATCGCATCATAAGCCGATTGTCAGTGTGCCGGCCCTAGAGCGCTATCCGCTGACATATCGCCCATCGGTACAGCATCCGGAGAGCATTCAGCGCGGTCGGCCAATTGGCCGAATTTTCTGCGAATTGGCCCATATGACACGCCCGACGCGAACCGCCATACCTGGTGTGCCATCAACCATAGGAGTAGTCGAATGGCATATACGGAAAGCGAGCTGTTGAAGACGGTAGGCGATATCAAGCAGATTGTTGCCTCCGATAACTATGAGACCGCGGACGATGCGTTGGCAGAAATCGCCAATGTGATCAAAACGACGTCGCTGAAGGATTGTGCGGACTCGATCAAATCGAGGTTCGAGAAAGAGTATTACAACGACTCATTTCACGGTCCTCAGCTCAACGCGTTGGAGCTTGCGCTCGGTGAGGGCGCTGCTTCGCCGGATCTGAAATATCTCGCGGCCGCCTGGCTTTGCTTCTCCCCGAACGGCCTTTTGGCTCCGGATGATGTCGAGCCGGAAATCCTCGCCATTTGCAACATCGTTCTTGACGAAGACGAGGACGATGACGGCGCTCCCGAACCGAAGCCGCGGTGGATTCGCGAGTGGGGACGCCGCCCGCAGCACCAGCCGTAGTGGCGCGATGACCTAGAGACCACGATCCGGACAGGCGAATAGCGGTGTTCGGAATAGGTTATGCTCAATCAAGAACCTAAAGCGCGATGGCGAGTCAACCGAATCCCGTCGCGCTTTAGATGCATCGAAAATGCCCCCTTGCCAAAAAGGATCGCTAGCGGTGGAGAACTCCTCAGCAGTACCTAATCTTATTGATAGACCGAAGCTGATTATTCCGTTGGGACGAGGAAATCGCGGCAAAACCTTCTTCGTGCGTTGGGCGGTGGAGCGCGCGCAAGAGCAAGGCCGCTCCACTGTCATCGCGGACGCAGATCGCACGAACGCGACTCTTTCGGCATTCTTTGAAAATGTCGTCAGCCCGCCATCTGGCGATGAGCGCGATGTGCGCGAGTTTCTCGCAACGTTCGTCGAAAAGCAGATCGAGGAAGGCTTCACCGCGATTGTCGACTTTGGTGGAGGCGATACCGTCCTGAAAGCGCTTGCGCGCGAGATCAAGCTTGTCGAATTTCTTTCGGCGAACGGTATCACGCCTGTCGCGGTTCACCTCATCGGTCCGGATCCGGACGATCTTAGCTACCTGCGGGATGTTGAACAGGAGTCAATCCTGGCGCCTCCGTTCACCGTCCTGGTGCTCAATGAAGCAACGGTGCCGGTGCACCGCACAGCGCATGCCGCTTTCGAGAATGCAGTGAGGAGCCACCCCATTCTTGCGAACACGGTTCAGCGTGGCGCCGTTGTGGTGCGGATGCCGCGGCTGGAGCCGGCAGCTGAAGTTGACCGCGCACGCCTTACCTTCGCAGCGGCCGAAGAGGGCCGCGTCGAGGCAGGTCAGCACATCATCGGGCCCTGGAAGCGCCAGCAGATCGCGATTTGGCGGCGCGCTATGGAGGAGTCTTTTGGCCCTGTTGCGACTTGGCTCCCGTAACCGGAACCTGACTTGACGCGACAGATCGGGAGCCAAACTCGATACACGTCGCCTCAGGTGACAGAGAGCTAGGCTCGCCCGCCATGCAGAAGCCGCCAGACCCTGCGACCAAACGATTAATTGAGGAGCTAGGTGAAGCGGCGCGCCGGGCCGGCCTCCGCCGTGATGACCCTATGGCTCCCCTGATTAAAGGGTTGGCCTACGCGATCAAACATGTGAGCGAGCGCACGGCAAGAAGCGATCGCATTGCGATTGAAGCAAGTCGGCGCACCGCCGCAATTGTTGGTGAGATCCGGCATGCTGCCGATGCCGAGGCAGAGCGCTTCCGCCTCGAATTGGCAAGCGTTGAAGCCGATACCGTGAAGCGCATCGCTGACGCGATCGTGGAGACCTCCGATGTTGCTTGGACGCGGCGGGTGCGCGTCCTCGATCGCAATACTGCGTTTCTGGCGGCACTGACGATATTCGCAGTGGCATCCGCATCATTGGCCGGCGGTTTTTGGTGGGGACGCAACGTAGCATTTGCGGCCGTCCAAGAGACCGAGATCGCGTTACAAGCCGCCTTCCGGGACGGCGCCGAAACGGCGGGGGCTTGGAGCCAATTGATGAATTGGAACGATCTGCGCGGTTCGCTAGCCGCATGTAACTCGACTCCGGCGCGGAGCCATCTCCGGGACGGTCGCCGCTTTTGTGATGTGCCGCTTTGGATCGAGGGGATACCGAACGCCCAATCCCCCAGGCCGTAGTGAGAGCCAATGGCACGCTCGCTGGAACTAAGAAACTTTCTTCGGCATCGGAACGCGCGCTGCGCCGATCGTGTCAAGAACGCGCTGGATCTGCTCCGCGGCGTCGTGGCAAGGCTTCGTTTCAGCCGCCGATGCAGTATTGACTGCATTGTTCAAGTGACTTGCCCCCGAAGGGTTCGGGGCGCTGCTGAGAGCTCGCGCTGGCCGAATTGCGAGCCGCATGCGCGGCGCCGCCTCTGCCGGCGGTCCGCTGGTCGCCATCTCTGCATTCGATGTGCGGGCAGGCAGGGCCAGCACTCCCGGCGCAATTTCGCCGGGTGCTGTCACAGCGAGCGATGGAGATCGCTTAAGAGCGCCTGCGGCCGCAAGGTCACTTTGGACACGACGCCAAGTTCTGAATGCCGTGTCTCGGGTTGGGGAATTGCCGTTCGCATCAACAAGACCAAGCTCCTCGATGACCTGCATAGCGGAGCGCCATACGATCCGACCAGTGCCAAGCTCAGCCTGCAGATCATCGTGGTTAGCCCGCATCCAATCGTAAAGAAGATGGTTGTTGCGACGGGCTTTGTCGAACATGGCTTTGACTGTCTTTGGCCGAGTCATTGGTGCTGCGCTGGTGATGCAAATCTAAGTCGACGGTTAAACGGAGAAAGTGGCGATACAGAGATGAAGCTAATTCGAGCGAGTGGTGGAGAGGAGTGGGGAGTAGCTGAGGCAAGAAATCTTATTCAGACCAAGGCACCCTTGGTGCAGAGATGCGGACAATAGCAAACTCTATGATGTGCGAGAGACAATGAGTGACAACCCAAAGGAAATTGAGAAGGCGCTTGGGACCGTCCGACTGGCAATCGAGCGACTGACGAATGGTCTACAGCAGTCGATCGAAGTTCAGGCGACCCATACCATTATGCTTCAGGCCATTCTGGAGGCCGCAACGGCGCCCTTAGAGCCCGAGCAGGATCTTGCCGTTCTTTGCGAACAAATTCTCACCGCACTAAAGGATCAGACGAAGATTTTTGCTGAAATGCACCGATCGTTCACAGAGCCATTCACGGAGACCAAGTCGAAGGCCGACCAGTAGAGCAGATGTGAGGGCGTCAAATGCTTACCTACCGGACAGGTGCCGCCGGAACGCGCTCAGGAGCGATGGCAATGGCCGCGCACCTCCTTGAGCAAACGTTGCCGGTGGCCCAAGCAAGGTTGGCGGCATATTATCAACGCGCTCCCGTCCCGACGTCAGATAACGCGAGTGCCTTCCATGCGACTTTTGCAGAGGTTCGGCGAGATCTCGATCCGAAGATGGCTGAACTCCTGGGACTATCGTCGGAGCGGGCCCTGACCCAGGAGGAAATCGCGAACCTACTGGCTGGTAGTCGGACGGATGGGGCGCCCATTCCGGGCAAGCAGATCCAGCGAGAAACGATGAGCCTTGGCGATGAACTCGGTCTTCGAACCGACCGCTTGCCAACCCAAAGCGAGGTCGCACGGGTCTTGGCAGGATGCCGTGCCGACAGCGGCGAACCGCTGCCAGATACTAGGTCCCAGACACTGCGATCGAGATTCCTGGCGCTATATGGCGCGACTGGCGCCCTGGGCGGGACCGCACCATCACCAGTGTCATTGGATCACATGGAACGTGGCCGACGTCAGGACGGCACCCCGATCCGGCTGGGGCAGTTCCTGGATGCGATCTCAGCGACCCGCGCGCGTATCGGCTATATCGACTTCTGTTGGTCAGCGGACAAATCCGCGAGCGTTGCTTGGGCGACGGCGCCCACCGAAGCCGAACGCAACGCAATAGCGAGTGCCCATAAAGAGGCCGTAGCCTCTGTCATGCGCTATGTTGAAGCTCAGATCGGACGTGCACGGAAGGGAAAAGCCGGTCGGGACGGCTATGACAGCGGTTCGCTCGCCTGGATTTCTTTCGATCATTACACCAGCCGCCCGACGGTTGAGATCGCTAGAGAAGATGCAATTACGGGCGAGCAGTATACCGAGTTGGTAATACTGAGGGTAGCGGGCGACCCGCAGCTCCATACGCACGTGTGTGTTCCGTCGGCCGTGGTTGCCGGGGGGCGAGTAGTTTCACCAGACCTCAGGCAGTTGAAGGGACGAGTGCACGAGCTTGGGCGCTTATATCAGGCCTTCTTGGCCACAAATTTGAGAAGGTTGGGAGTCGATGTAGTACTCGATGTTAAGACCGGTGCGGCGCGCGTCAACGCAATTCCAGAAAGCGTACGGGAAGCCTTTAGCAAGCGTACCATGAACGGGACCGCTGCAGCCCGCGCGTACGCCAAGGAATGCGGACTGGACTGGGACACGCTTGACGATTCCCGAAAGATCGCTCTCGCAAAACGCGGGGTGCAGGGAGATCCGCGTCAACCGAAGCGGGACGATATTGGGGATTGGGTTGCTTGGCAGCACGAGATCGCGAATCTTGGTTGGCAGCCAAAAAGCATTCTTCAGCTCGACGCGCCGGACCGGCCCCCTGAGCGGACGAGACGACTTGAGCATGCTTATCGGGTGGCATTGGAGATTTTCGACGAAACGCTCCGACGGCAGGCGGTGGTGGATGAAGCCGACCTACGCGTGGCCGCCGCGACAGGGCTAGTAGCCTCCGGGATCGAAGAGGCGGCCGATATCGATGAGATAGTGAAGCTCTTCTCAACCCGCGGAGCGATTCACGACGGCAAGGCGGTAAAGTTAATCTGGGGGAGCCGTACGGATGCGCAGGGCAACGAGTACATGCGCATCACCTCGACTCTGCACGCTGATCGCGAAGCCGAACTGATCGCGTTGGCGAAGGCGGCAGCCGCCGATCGGAGTTGTGCATTGACGGCAGCCGAAATTGACGCGGCGGTGGCACGATCCAATGTCGATTTTGAGGCGACCGAGCACGGTAAGACGCAGCATGCGATCATGCATAAGCTCGGCCAGGGCGGACGGCTCTCCATCGCGATTGGTGTGGCAGGCTCCGGAAAATCAACCTTGATAAGACCTCTAGTTTCCGCCTGGCAGGACAGGGTCGTTTGGGGAGCCGCACTCGCCTGGCGGCAAAGCGACGACTTGGTTGCCGCCGGAATCGCGGAGGAACGGTGCGTAGCGCTGTCGGTCCTACTCGATCGCGTCAGGTCCGGCAAGGTGCGGCTCGATCGGAATAGCGTCGTCGTTCTGGAGGAACTTGGCCAAGTTGGTGTCAAGATGCTTTTGGACCTGTTGCGGTTGCAAGCGAAGTATAAATTTCAAATTGTGGGAGTTGGCGATCCGCTGCAGTGCCGATCAATTGAGGCCGGGCCGTCCATTGAGCTCCTGCGTCGCGCTCTTGGCGCCGATGCCGTTCCCGAAATCTTGACGACGGTACGACAACAGAGTGAGCGCGAGCGGTCAACGACCCTACTCTTTCGGGAGGGACGCGCGGCTGAAGCATTGGCGATAAAGCGTGAAGACCAAACGGCCAGACTGGTTGCTGGAAATTACGACCAAGTCGTCGCAGCGATCGCTGACCTTTGGTTAGAACGTTCGACCGCAAATTCTCATGATCCCAAGTATACACTTAGCGTTACTGCCCCGACGAACCCTGATGCACGGGCGATCGCCTCAGCAATCAGAGAACGCAGGCGTGCGACTGGCTCGCTCGGGCCTAATCAGGTTCTGCTGTCGGCGTGCGACCAGCTCGGGAATGCTTTCGAACTTCCTCTTGCGATTGGTGATCGCGTACGCCTATTCAGTCGAACCAATGCGTCTTACTCGGACAGGTCGCGTGGCTTGATCGGTAATAACGGTTCGATTCTTGAGGTATTATCAATAGGCAAAGATGGCATGATGCTGCGCAACAGGCTAGGCCGCGCCGGCCTGGTTGCTTGGGATACTCTGCGTCATCCGGAAAGCGGTCGAATTCGCCTGATGTACGGGGATGTATTGACCATCGATTCGGCCCAAGGACTGACCAGCACAGAGCATATACAAGCGATGCCGGCAGGCTCGTCGGCGGTCAATGGGTTTAAGGCCTACACAGCCTCAAGTCGGCATCGTCGGACAACCTATATCCTGTGCTCGGAGGGCGCCGAACGTCGCGAGATTGTGACGCGGCGGCCGCTCGGGGACACGAGACGCATTAGCGATACGGATGTGTGGGTCAACATTGGACGAAATCTATCTCGGCAGCCGGAACAAGAGAGTGCACTAACTTTCATGGAGCGGGCGCATCAAGTTCGACGAGAGTCCGTGACGGCCTTTCAGATTGCCGCGTACCGGCTTGAAAACAGCATTGCTAAGAAAACGATCACCCTTGGTCGCCGTCGGTATCGGCGGTCAGCAACGACGGCAATAGCTCTGATAGCGAAACATCTGGGGAGGTGGCTGCACGAGCGGGAGCCACTGATAGCGACCTTCTGTAGGGCCGCGGCCGGGATCGCCCATCTGGTAGCCGATATTGAAGCCGGAACGCCTCAAGATCTTCAATTAATCATCGGACGCATTCGGAGAGATCCAGCGAGACCGGACGGGAGTTCGGTGCCCGATGGATCTACTTTGAAAGCTCGCCCAAGGCACCTTCGTCGACGTCCGAAGCCCGCATACAGGCTGTAGTATTTGGCAGTGATTCGATACTGATCAGTCGGTGCCTAGGAATCTGTTGGGGCTGGCGCGGCTGCCTGGTGCGCGCGATTGGGAGCAATAAAGAATGCCGCGAAAGCGAGGGACAAGGTCAGAATTGCCGCCGCGAACGAGCAGCAATCGCAGACTGAATATCAAGCCAGTGGATGGAAAATTCTTTGGAGACAGCGATTTCTCGACGGCGGAGATTGTCGAGGCACTCAGGGATGCAGGCTGGGAACCTTCGGTATCCAACCGTTCTGTCGACAAAGCCGCCGAGCCTAAATGGCTTCTGCCGGATCCGAGTTGTCCAAGAAAAGTCAGATGGCGCTCACCGTATAGGGCGGAACCTGAGAAGTACATGACAGGCAATTATGATGCGCTCTATGAAAAGCTTCGCGCAGTCGCTGAAGAGATCCAAGACCGGGATCATGTCATGACGGCAATTTTTTGGTGTGTTCGCCATTACGTGCTAGCCAGAGAAAATGCAGCGAAGCCCAACGAGTTCCGGAGCGAGCTAAAGGACTTTGAGAAGCCACTAAAAGCTTTTGCCGGAAAAGTCCCAACGGCAGAT
>JAJYAH010000173.1 GCA_021779635.1 Pseudomonadota bacterium
AGCTTGAGCGTACCGCGCGCCACCGACGAGCGCGACAGCACCGTGCGGATGTCGTGGATCAAATCGTGCCGCAGCAATTGCCGCGAGGAGACGTTGACGCTGGCGAAGATCGGCTCGCGCGAGCGCATCGCGCGCTGCCAGATCGCGAGCTGCTTGGCGGTCTGGTCCAGGACGAACATGCCGAGATCGACGATCAGGCCGATCTCCTCGGCGATGGCGATGAATTCCACCGGCGACATCCGGCCGAGCTTCGGATGATCCCAGCGCGCCAGCGCCTCGAAGCCGGCGATCGAGCGGTCTTCCAGCCGCACGATCGGCTGATACAGGATGGTGATTTCCTCGCGCTCGATGGCGCGGCGCAGTTCGGACTCCAATGTCAGCCGGTCGGTCTTGCGCGCGCGCATCGCGGGCTTGTAGACGTCGATGCGGTCGCCGCCGATGCGCTTGGAGTGATACATCGCCAGCTCGGCGTCCTTGATGATCTCATCGGACAATTGGGTTTGCGGATCGCTCAGCGCGAGGCCAATCGAGGCGGTGAGAAAAATCTCGCGGTCGTTGAAGGCAATCGGCGCGCGGATGGTTTTGCGGATGGTTTCGGCGAAGGCGGTGATGCGGGCCGGATCCTGTTCCGACATCAGGATCAGGCCGAACTGGTCGCCGGCGAGGCGGGCCAGCGTGTCCTGCGGTTTGAGGATCCGGGTCAGCCGCCGCGCCAGCGTCAGCAGGATCGAATCGCCGACCGCGATGCCGACGGAATCGTTGACCTGCTTGAAGCGGTCGAGATCGATCACCATCAGCGTCGGCCGCAGGTTCGGCATGGTCTTGGCGAAATTGGCGACCGCGCCGAGGCGGTCGATGAACAGTTTGCGGTTCGGCAGGCCGGTGAGATTGTCATGCACGGAATCGTGCAGCAGCCGTTCCTCGGCGTTCTTGGATTCGGTGACGTCGGTCAGCGTGCCCACCACGCGCGAGACTTCGCCGTCGGAGCCGACCACCGGCCGGGCCTTCAGCGCGAACCACATGAAATGACCGTCGGGCGTGCGCAGCCGGAAATCCTGCACCAGCCGGCCGCGGCGCTGGTCGAGCACGCTGTCGAGGGCGGCGCGAAAACGATCCTGATCGAGCGGGTGCAGCACCTCGAGCCATTTCGCGGCAGGCCCTTCCAGCGTGCCCCGCTTCAGTCCAAGCAGGCTTTCGGTCTCGGGGCTAGTGAAGACCTTGTCTGCGGAGACGTCCCAATCCCAGATCAGGTCGCCGGAGCCGGTCAGCGCCAGCGCCCGGCGCTCGACGTCGGAGACCACGCCGGTGCTCGCGCCGCCGCCGGCGAAAGCATGCTGCATGACCGTAAACCCGATCAGCATCACGATCAGCACCAGGCCGCCGAGCAGCGCGGGGCCGACGATGTCATTGGTGACGCTTCCCGCGACCGTCATGCCGGCCGCGATCACCCAGACCACCAGCAGGAACCAGGTCGGGATCAGCAGCACCGCGCGATCGAAACCATGGGTCGACAGGTAAACGATCAGCGCGAAGCCGGCGAAGGCGATCAGCACCAGCGATATGCGCGCGATGCCGGAGGCCACCGCGGGATCGAACAGAGCGAGCGCCACCAGCGAGCCGAGAAAGGCAAGCCAGCCGACGGTGATATGCGAGTAGCGGACATGCCAGCGGCTGAGATTGAGATAGGCGAACAAGAACACCAATAGCGTCGCGGCCAGGATCGCTTCGCCGGCGGCGCGCCACACCCGCTCGGCATTGTTCGACATGTCGAGCACCTTGCCCCAGAAGCCGAAATCGACGCCGATATAGACCAGCACCGCCCAGGCCAGCGCCGCGGCGGCGGGAAACATGATGCTGCCCTTGACCACGAACAGGATGGTCAGCACCAGCGCCAGCAATCCGGAGATGCCGATCACGATGCCCTGATAGAGCGTGAACGAGTTGACCTTGTCCTTGTAGGCGTCGGGTTCCCACAAATAGAGCTGCGGCAATTTGTCGGTGCGCAATTCCGCGACAAAGGTGATGACGGCGCCGGGATCGAGCGTGATGCGGAAGATGTCCGCGGTCGCGCTCTCCTGGCGTTCGGGGCGGTCGCCGGTCGACGGCGTGATGGTGGCGATGCGCGACAGACCAAGATCGGGCCACAACAGCCCTGACGACACGATGCGATAATGAGGAGCGACGATCAGGCGGTCGAGCTGGTCGTCGGTGTTGTTGGCGAGCGCGAAAACCACCCAGTTCTGGCCGCCTTCGCGGGCGCGGACTTCAATGCGGCGGACGATGCCGTCGGTGCCTGGCGCGGTCGAGACCTGAATGCGGTCAGTGTCGCTGTGCTGATGATCGAGGATCGCGGTCAAGTCGATCGCGGGCGCGTCACTGCGGACGCTGACTGCGTCGATGGCGCGCGCCTGCGGCGCGGCGGCAAAAATCATGAGGCCCAGCGCGAGGGGCGCAAGGCACCTGATCAGACGCAATGTCAGTTCTCCGCGATACAGCATATCCGGGCGAAGCGAACCGCCCGGCGTGGCGCGATAAATGACATGAATGTGAGGGAAATCAAAGGGTTTCCGGACCGCCTTCGGTCGGCCGCATTAAATCACCAACACAATTTTGCCAATATGTTCGCTGGTTTCCATGCGGCGATGCGCATCGGCGGCCTTTTCCAGCGGGAATGTGCTGTCCATCAAGGGCTTGACGCGCCCTTCGCGCAACAGCGGCATCACCTTGGCTTCGATCGCCGCGACCATCGCCGCCTTGTCGGCATTGCTGCGCGGGCGCAGCGTCGAGCCGGTGTGGTGCAGTCTTTTCACCATCAGCCTGGCAAAATTAACATTTGCCTTGGGGCCGCCGAGAAAGGCGATCTGGACCACGCGGCCATCGACCGCGGCCGCCTCGTAATTGCGCTCGATGTAATCGCCGCCGACCATGTCGAGAATGACGTTGGCGCCGGCGTCCGATGTCGCCTTCTTCACTTCAGAGACGAAGTCTTCGGTCTTGTAGTTGATGGCGCGGTCAGCGCCGAGCTTGAGACAGGCGTCGGCCTTGTCCTTCGATCCGACGGTGACGATCACTTTGGAACCGAAGGCCTTGGCGAGCTGGATCGCCATGGTGCCGATGCCGGACGAGCCGCCATGGATCAGCAGGGTCTCGGCGGGCTTCAAGGCGCCACGCTCGAACACATTGTGCCAGACCGTCATCAGCGTTTCCGGAATGGCGCCGGCCTCCGGCATCGACAGCACCGGGGGCACCGCCATCGCCTGGCCATCGTGCGCGATGCAATATTGTGCGTAGCCGCCGCCGGCCACCAGCGACATCACCTTGTCGCCGAGCTTGTGCCTGACGGCGCCGGGGCCGACGGCCACGACCGTGCCCGCGACCTCAAGGCCCGGCAGATCGCTGGCGCCGGGCGGCGGCGGATAGGCCCCCGACCGCTGCATGACATCGGGACGGTTGACCCCCGCGGCGGCAACCTTGATCAGGATCTCGCCTGGCCCGGGCGCCGGCACCGCGCGGGTCTCGGGCAAAAGCACCTCCGGACCGCCGGGCTTGCTGATGCCGATGACGGTCATTTGCGCGGGCAGCTTTTCCATGGTTTTTCCTTGTGAAAGGCTCAGAATTCGCTAAGCGGCACCTGATTAGCCAGCCGCACCCCGGCTGGCAACCGCTTCACGGATCGTTGAGCACGGAGGACAACGGATGGCCATCGAGGACGACGACAGACCGAGGAAGAAAATCAGCCACGAAATCGGACAGGACCTGTCGTTGCTGTCGGTCGAGGAACTCGCCGAGCGCATCGCGCTGATGACGTCGGAAATCGATCGGCTGCGGGCGGCCATGACCAGGAAGCGCGCCTCCAGGGATGCCGCGAACAATTTCTTCAAATCGTGAAATGAACGTACCTGCCTCTTCCGTCATGCCCGGCCTTGTGCCGGGCATCCACGTCTTTGCTCCGGCAACCAAAACAAGACGTGGATGGCCGGGACGAGCCCGGCCAAGACGATAGGCCAATGGCCGACATGGCAAATGAAGGCTGAAGAAAATCCCTCGTTTACGATCAATTAAGCTTTCTCGTTTATGACTGGGATCGTCCTCTTTGGACACCGAGTGGCTCCTGTCCACTCTGTTTGACGCCTCCCTGTTATCAACTTCAAAAGCCGCCGGAAACGGCGGCTCTTTTTTGGCGTCTTCGGCGGCCCTCCACCCCGGCTGGAAACCATAAGAAACCATAAAGAGTCTTGCGGCTGGACTCTCGTCCACGGCCGCGCAATGATTTGTTCATCATAAGCTGCCGCGCTTTCGGGCCGGCGGGGGTAAGTAAATAGTGGCGTGAGGCGTTAACCATGTCGGACCGTTCGCAAGGCGAAACCGCTCTGGTGCAATTCAGCGAGCGGCTGACCAATTCGGCGGCATTCGGCACCCTCTTCCGAGAAGGCATGGATCTGGTCGAGGAGACCGCCGCCTATCTCGATGGCGTCGGCCGCACCGAGGCCAAGGCGCTCGACCGCTCCGTCAGTCTCACCTACGCGACCGAAAGCATGCGGCTGACCACCCGCCTGATGCAGTTGGCGTCCTGGCTGTTGCTGCACCGGGCGGTCAAGGAAGGCGAGATGACGCTGACCCAGGCCAATCGCGAAAAGACCAAGGTCAAGCTCAGCGCCGCCGATCCCGGCTCGAACGACATGATCGAAAAGCTGCCGCCGCAGTTGCAGGAACTGATTGCGCGTTCGATGACGCTGCAAGCCAAGGTCCGCCGTCTCGATACCACAATCCATGCGCCGGCGGCGGAGCGCACCGCGATCGGCAATCCGCTGGTTCCGCAGCTCAATCGCCTCAAGGCGGCGTTCGAGCGCTAGTCTTTCGTTCCGACGCGTTTTTTGAACCGTTTTCCTTGCGCGAACCGATACCCCGCACCAGGGCAGGCCTTCGAAACTGCTGTGGCGCTGGATCGTTAGCCGCGCCTGCGTTAAGCCGCCTGCGTCGACAATCGACGTGAGAATCATCCGGCTTTGCTGACCCCCTTTTCCGTTTTGCTGGTGCTATCGGCCGCGCTCATGCACGCGAGCTGGAATGCGTTGCTGCGCGGCGGCGCGGATCGTGCGCAGTCGATGCTGGTCATGAACGTCACCGTCGGCGTCATCGGCCTGGCGATGGTGGCCTTCGCCGGCCTGCCGCCGGCGGCGAGCGCCGTCTACGTCGTCGCCTCGGGCCTGATTCATCTGGTCTACAATGCGCTGTTGGTGCGGATGTATCGCAGCGGCGATCTCGGCGAGACCTACCCGGTGGCGCGCGGCTCATCGCCGGCGCTGGTCGCGCTCGGCGGCAGCCTGTTCGCCGGCGAGTGGATGAACCTGATCGGCGCTGCCGGCATCGGCCTCGTCTGCACGGGTATTTTCATGCTGGCGGCAGCCCGGGCGCGCTCGGCAAAACAGCCGTCCGGCTTTGCGTCCGATCGCGCGCTGGAAAAGGTGGTCGGCCTGCATGTGATGAATTTGCCCGCCGCGCTGGCGACCGGCGCCAGCATTGCCGCCTATACCGTCGTCGACGGCCTCGGCGTGCGCGCCTCCGGCAACTGGGTCGCCTACACCGGCGGCGTGTTCGCGTTCTTTCTCGCCGTGCCGCTGTGGTATCTGGCGCGCGGGCGGCGCGCGATGTTCAAGGTATCGCCGGCGGAAGCGGGCAAGGCGGCCAGCGGCGGCGCGATCTCGCTTCTGGCCTACGGCGCCATCATCTGGGCGATGCAGGCAAGCCCGATGGGGGCGGTGTCGGCGCTGCGCGAGACCAGCGTGGTGTTCGCGGCCCTGCTCGGGGCTGCGTTTCTCGGCGAACGCCTGACCGCGCTTCGGATCGCGGCGTGCTGCATCATTGCCGCCGGTGCGGCCTGCGTCGGCTGGCGCTTTTGACTTCGGCGCTGCCGGAAGCGACGCCAGCGTCACCGGACAGTGACAGCTCGCTAAAGAATGCGCGTGTTCGCGTCGTCGCGCCGGGACCCGGATGAAACCGCACGGTTTCAGCGCTCACCTCATCGCCACCGCTCTTCAAACGCAACGGCGACACCGGCCGGCCTTCCTTGTCGGTCACCAGGACCGGCGGCCTTTCCGCGGATAACCAGGTGTCGCCCCACTGCATCAGGGCGACCATGGCCGGCAGCAGCGCATGACCTTTTTCGGTGAGTTGATAGACGGGACGCTTTTCGGACCCGCCGCGCTTGAGGATGTCGTTCACGGTCAGACGCTCTAACCGCATCGCCAGAATATTTTTTGCGATTCCGAGGCTCCTCTGGAAATCGCCGAAACGGCGCACGCCGAGGAAGGCATCGCGAATGATCAACAGCGTCCACCAGTCTCCCACGACCTCCAGCGTCCTCGCCAGCGAACAGTTCAGTCTCGAAAGATCCGTCTTTCCGGGCATGGTTGCACAGTGAAACCTTTTGACATATGGTTTCACTGTGCAACCAAAACGGCGGCCACGCAACAGGAGTTGGGAATGACTGACGCCAGCCCAGCGGCGCTTGCTCCCGGCGCGACAAGGGAGAGGGACGTGAGGGTTTCGAACCTGACGGTAGGCGGTGCTGCGGTCGCGCTGGGATCCCTCGGTGTTACCGCGGCGAGCGTGCTTTATGCGCTTTCACCGCCTGCCGCCGCCCTGCCGGCGCAGCCGTTCGACTACGCATTGGCACTGGCCGGGGCGGTCGCCGGCGCGCGGACCATGTTTGGGGCCGGAACTGTCGGCATTTTCTCGGATATCGTGATGGCGGTGGGCGCGCTTCTTGTCGCGTCTGAATTGGCACGCCGCGGAAGAGGTGTCGCGGCCGCGGGTTGGATCGCGATCCTTTTGAGTATTGTCGTCTTTACGTTTGTCGATGCGATCGTCGGCTATGTGCTGGGCCCCGTTGCCGCAATGAAAGATGCCGCCGCCGCATTTACCGGGTTCAAGCGTCTGTTTGACGTGCTGTTTCTGTTGGGGACGACGGCATTCGGAGCCGGCGCCACGCTCGCATTGACGAATGAAATGCGGTCCGCTGTGCCGATGGCGAGCAGGCCCGTCGTGCTCGCGGGCGCGATGACGGGATTGGCGGGCGTGCTAGCCGCAGCGGCCTGTTTCGCAGGATTTCCATTGGAACAGGGCGTCGGCATCAGCATCGGCCTTGGTTCAGCAGTTTTTGTCGCGATCGGCCTGCAGATGATGCTGAAGTCGCAACAGGGCGCGCTGTGACGGCAGCGAAAGCGCATGGCCGGCCTTTAAAACAAAAAAACGCCCCGGGCGAACCGGGGGCGTTTTGATATCTTGCCGCGAGCGGAGGGACTAAAGCGTTTTCGAGCGAAGTGGGCACCGGTTGGCGTGAAGAAAACGCGTCAAAACAAAAAATTAGAGCGTGATCGGTTCTGATTCAATCAGAACCGATCACGCTCTGTGCGCCCTCAATCCTTCTTGAGAAAGCCTGAGAACTTCTTCTGGAACCGTGACACGCGGCCGCCGCGGTCGAGCAGCTGCTGGGCGCCGCCGGTCCAGGCTGGGTGGGACTTGGAGTCGATATCGAGGTTCAGCTTGTCGCCCTCTTTGCCCCAGGTCGACCGCGTCTGGTATTCCGTGCCATCGGTCATCACGACCGTAATCATATGATATTCCGGGTGAATTTCGGCTTTCATGGCAGATCCTTCGGCGCGCCGGCGCCCGTCTTCAAAATGGCTGTGGGGACGGATTTGGGCCGCTCTATAACGCAGCAGGCCCTGCAAAACAAGCCACGTAATCCCGATTTGCCAGCGCAGGCGGCGGGGCCTATCTGGGGGGTGGCAATAGCGATTGGTCAGATCTCATGAGTGCTGCGGAACAAGTTGAAGGCCGGCATGGCGACGCGCCGGCACGGCACGATCCGGCCCCGACGGACGTGCCGGCGATCGAGGCCGTGCTGACCGAGCAGGCGGCCAAAAGCGGTGCGCGGCTGCGTCCGCTGCTGGAGCTTGCGCCCTATGTGGCGCGCTACCGGGGCCGCGCGATCCTGGCGCTGATCGCGCTGACGATCGCGGCGATAACGACCCTGGTGGTGCCGGTCGCAGTCCGGCGCATGATCGACTTTGGGTTCACTCCCGAAGGCATCGCCTTGATCAACAGCTATTTCAGCGTGATGATCGCGGTGGTGGCGGTGCTCGCCGGCGCGAGCGCGTCGCGGTTCTATCTGGTGATGACCATCGGCGAGCGCATCGTCGCCGATCTCAGGCGAGATGTGTTCGCTCATCTGATTTCGCTGTCGCCGGCATTCTTCGATTCGACCCGCAGCGGCGAACTGATCTCGCGTCTCACCGCCGATACAACCCAGATCAAATCCGCGGTCGGCGCGTCGGTATCGATCGCGCTGCGCAACCTGATGCTATTCTTCGGCGCCACCGCGATGATGGTGATCACGAGCCCGCGGCTTTCCGGCTTCGTGCTGCTGGCGATCCCGGTGATCGTGATTCCGCTGGTCGCGTTCGGACGCTGGGTGCGGCGGCTATCGCGTGGCGCGCAGGATACGCTGGCGGATGCGACCGCCTACGCTTCCGAACTGATCGGGGCCATCCGCACCGTGCAGGCCTATACCAGCGAGCGGCTGGCCAATGCGCGTTTCGGCGGCGAGGTCGAACAGGCCTATGAAGCGGCGCGCAGCTCCACCCGCGCGCGCTCGGTGCTGACCGCGATCATTATCTTCATCGTCTTTACCAGCGTGGTGCTGATCCTCTGGGTCGGATCGCATGACGTCCTGACCGGCTCCATCACTCCCGGCCGGCTCAGCCAGTTCGTGCTGTATGCGGCGTTCGCCGCCACCGGGCTGGGCCAGCTCAGCGAAGTCTGGGGCGAGATCTCGGCCGCCTCCGGCGCATCGGAACGGCTGTTCGAAATCCTCCGCGTCAAGTCGGCGATAACAGCGCCGGCTTCACCGCGCGCTCTGCCGGTGCCGGCGCGCGGCGACGTCAGTTTCGAGAATGTCCGTTTCGCCTATCCGACCCGGCCGGACGCCTGGGCGGTTGACGGCGTTTCGCTGTCGGTGCGCGCCGGCGAGAAGGTCGCGATCGTCGGCCCGTCGGGCGCGGGCAAGAGCACGCTGTTTCATCTGCTGCTCCGTTTCTATGATCCGGCGCAAGGTTCGATCGCGATCGACGGCGTCCCGGTCAGGGACGCCGATCCACGCGAGGTGCGCTCGCGCATCGCGCTGGTGCCGCAGGACGCGGTGGCGTTCGCCGCGACCGCGCGCGAGAATATCAGGTTCGGACGGCCCGACGCCACCGATGCCGAAGTCGAGCGTGCCGCCGGGCTCGCCCACGCCACCGAATTCATCCACCGCCTGCCGGGCGGTTTCGAGGCGCAGCTCGGCGAGCGCGGCGTCACGCTGTCGGGCGGCCAGCGCCAGCGCATCGCCATCGCGCGCGCGATCCTGCGCGACGCGCCGCTGCTGCTGCTCGACGAGGCCACCTCGTCGCTCGATGCCGAATCCGAGACGCTGGTGCAGACCGCGCTGGAGGAATTGATGCGCCACCGCACCACGCTGGTGATCGCGCATCGGCTCGCCACCGTCTTGTCCTGCGACCGGATCATGGTGATGGATCAGGGCCGCATCGTCGAACAGGGTACCCACGCCTCGCTGGTCGCCGCGGGCGGGCTCTATGCACGGCTGGCGAGGCTGCAGTTCGAAGGGGTGTGAGGCTCAGCGATCCGGTGCGCATTTGGGCGAAAGCATCGGGACGTTGGCCCATACCCAGTTTTTCCATGAGCCATCGGCACCGACGCAGGCCGAGGACGGCGTCTGTGCGTGATCTCGATCGCCCGATGCGACGCTGTTGTCGATGGCGGCGGCGAAGTGCCGGTCGAGCGAGGTCGCCGACAGCCATCCGGCGGCGGCAACGGCGATAAACGTTGCCGAGCCGGCTGCAAGTTCGGTTCGCGTCATCGGACTTCTCCGCTGTTACCTGAGCTTTCCGGCTTCCCCTTCCACTCCATCCGCAGCACCGGCCGGCCGGAGGTTGGATTGATGTCTTCGCCGGCGTGGACAAAACCGTTGCGCGCGTAAAAGCGGATGGCGCGGGCATTGTCTGAATTGACCAGCAGCGTGATGCGATCCGGCGACAATCGCTTGGCCTCGGTCATCAGCGCATTGCCGAGTTCCGAACCCCATTGGTCGGGCGCCACCACGAGCTGATCGAGATAGCCGTCGGGATCGATGGTGACGAACCCGACCAGCGCGCCGGCCTGTTCGGCGACCATGATCGCTGCGTTCGGCACCAGCTCGTTCCGCCAGCGCGCGCGCCACCACGGCACGCGCGCGGCGAAATCGATCGAGGGGTAGGCGTGCTGCCAGGTCTCAAGCCACAGCGCGATGGCTTCCTCCTCGTCATCGGCGCGATAGGGGCGCAGGGTGAATATCGACGTCATCGCGTCCCGGGCGAGTGGTGCGAGGGCATCGCCCGAGCGGAACGAGACCCGGGACCCAGCGCAAGAATCTTCATCTTCCATGCTGGGTCCCGGATCAGCGCTCGCAAGTGCTCGCTTGTCCGGGACACG
>JAJYAH010000174.1 GCA_021779635.1 Pseudomonadota bacterium
TGGTCAATCCGGCAAAGGCGCCGGCGCCGACCTTGCCGACGAACAGCAATCCGGCAATGACCGCGAACGCACCGACGACGCCGCCAAGCGGCGCCCACCACGGCATCTGCGCCAGAGCTCGCTCGCTGGGCAGCGGATGCGGCAGGCACATCAGAACACAGGCCAGCAGCGCCACGATCGGCAGAAAGGAAACGAGGCTCGCAAGCCATGGATTTTCGAGCGAAACCCGTAGCGCATTGTTCATCGGTGGACCCCACGCCTGCAACGCGCCGGCGATCAGGATAATGGGATAGAGCCAGGCCCCACCGATATTCTGCATCACTCAATTTCCATGATTCTTGCGCCGGCGATCAGCGATTGGCGCCGTCGTCAATGTTCGGGACGATGGTTCGATCCGTGCTTTTTGCGGCCGTGTTTCGGTGCCTTGCGGTCCGAGCCATGTTTCGGCTTCCCGGCTTCGACCGGCTTGATCGTTTCGGTGGATGCGCCGATCTCGCGGGCTTCGATCACCGTGCCAAATGACGTGGTGGCACCGTCGCCATTGACCGAAATCCTGGCGCCCTTCTTGAGCAGATCAGAAAAGCGCTTTGCCTCGTGCGGTGGCAACCGGATGATGCGCCCGTCTTCCAGAACCGCACCGCGCGTCTCGCCCCTGGGTCCGTGAATGGCCTGCTTGACGATGCCCTGGGCACTCATGGGGCTATAACTGGCCCGCTCGAAGGCATCGTCGTCCTCACGGACATCCGGACCCTCATCGAGAATTCGGCTCGCCGCGGTGTCGATCGCAATGGCGGCAACCATTGCAACGCCGCGCGGGCGAATCCCACGCACCCTGACCTTGCCGCCAGGGCGGAGATCGCGCAGCAGCCGCGAGGAAAGATGCGGCGGCACATGGACCTCGCCGCCGTCGGTCAGCAGAAATCCATCGGCCTCGCCGTGCTTGTTGACCAGGAACTGGTCCACGGTGCC
Source organism: Pseudomonadota bacterium (assembly GCA_021779635.1). The sequence continues at coordinate 970 of JAJYAH010000174.1, forward strand.
GGCGATTTCAGGCAGATAGTCGGGATCGATCCAATGCATCACAGGGCTCCTGGGCGTTCGACTGTCGGACAGTCCTGCCGAAGTCATCGCAAGGCGCGTGCCAACGCCTGAAGCATTGATCGAAAAGGCTTATCTTGATGCAGCGATCCGCCGATGTGTCACCTATCGCGACGATCGGCGTCGTAAATGCGGACGCTTCGGTTCGCAACTAGCGATCCAGGAAATCGGTCAGGGTCCGGGCCACGTCGTGGGGAAACTGGTCGATGAAAAAGTGGCCGCCCGGAAGCGACGACGTGCTCAGGTCAGCGCAACGCTTGCGCCATTCAGCCGGAATATCGAACAGCTGCGCCATCTGTCCTGCGGCTCCGTAGAAAGCCAGCGTCGGACATTGGACCCGGTTGTCGATATCGGCGGTATCATGCTCGAGGTCGATGCTCGCAGCCGCGCGATAGTCAGAGCACGATCCGTGGATCATGCCGGGATCGCGCCAGGCGCGGCGATAATCGGCGATCATGTCCTGATCGAAGTCCGAAATGTTGGTGGCGCCCCATCCGACCAGGCAGGTCTCGTAGAAGAAATCCGGATCGTTGCCGATCATGCGCTCCGGGAACGGCTCCGGCTGCGAGAGAAAATACCAGTGCCAGTAGGAGCCGGCGATCTTGCGGCTGGTATCCATGAACATGGCGTAGGTGGGAACGATGTCCATCACGGTCAGCGACAGCACGGCGTCCGGGTGGTCGAGCGCAAGCCGGTGACCGGTGCGGCCGCCGCGATCGTGTCCGACCAGATGGAAACGCTCAAAACCAAGCCGGCGCATCAGGCCGAGTTGATCGGCGGCCATCGCGCGAAAGGAATAGTTCGATCGATCCGGCAGACATTTGGGCTTTGCCGAATCGCCATAGCCGCGCAGATCGGCGCAAACCACGGTAAATTGTCCGGCGAGTTGCGGAGCGACGCGCGCCCACATCGCCATGTTCTGAGGAAAGCCGTGCAGCAAAAGCACCGGCGGGCCCGCGCCGCCGATCACGCAGGCGATGTCGGTCCCGTCAACGGCGACACACTGGCGCGAGAATCCCTCAAACATCGCTGCGGCCTGCCCTGGCAGCGACCCGCTTCAGGAATTTTGCCTGATCGATGATCGCGCGCTCGTGGAAGCCCTCCCCGATCAATCCTGCCTGGTCGCTACAGCGCACGCGGAAGCGAAGCGAGCGACCTTCGGCGGCGATCAGCTCGACCTCCGCCTTCACGGTCATGCCGATCGGAGTAGCCGCCACATGGCTGACGTCGATGTGCGTCCCCACCGTCTTCTGGTCGGGAGCGAGACGATCATGCAACGCTTCGATGCATGCCCATTCGATGAAGGCCACCATGAAGGCGGTGGCAAATACCGGAGGCATGCCGTGAAAGCCCGCAAAGGCTTCGGCCAGAGCCGGAACGGCGAGGCGCTGATCGACGCGGAGTTGCAGGCTGTGCCGGATTCCGACCGCGATACCCTCGATCTGTTCAGGCATCTTCAGCTATCTTCGCGCTGCGCCTCAGGCAAACCGCATGACCGCGCATGGTGACGCTGCCGTCCGCGTCCAAGAGATCAATATCGACCAGCGCGATGCCGCCGTCGCCCTGCACTCGGACCGGATGCGCCTGCGGGACTCCCGGTTGCGACAGGACGGTCTGCGACAGGCTGGTCATGGTCATATGGCTGATGGTCCAGTTGTCATACGACGTGGCAGGACAGGCGGCGGATGCCGCCTCCAGGGCTGCAGCTTCAATCGCAGCGGCCGCAGACAGCCGCTGCGACGGCGCCGCGGAACGTCGCGGTTTGCCCGGCGCGAGCGCCGCCCAGGCCGCATCGGCCAGCACATCGACAAACGAGGTCGGCCGCGCCGCGATCAGGCCGGACAGCCAGCGCCGCGCGACAAAATGAGCCGGCCCGGCGACGCAGGCCGCAATCGCGGTGAGCGACAGGTCGCGAACCACTCCGGCCGCCACCAACGGCGCGATCCAGTCGCGGACATGCATCGCCGTGGAACGGTTGAGCTTGCGGACCGCCGCGCCATGCGCGGGCTGCCAGTCCGGACGACCGCATTCATACATGAACTGCGCCAGGTCCCGGTTTGCCTCAACCCAGGTCAGGTGATGGCGAACCGCCGCCTTGATGGTGGCGCGCGCGTCGCGGGTGCCGCGATCGCGATCGAGCGCCGCGATGAGGCCTTCCTGATACGAGGCGATCCCGCGCAGGTAAAGCGCCTCGGCGATGGCGTCCTTGGTCGGGAAATGATGGAACAGCCCGCCATTGCTGGTCCCGGCGCGGGCCCGGATATGTTCGGTCGTGGCGCGCTCAAACCCCAATTCGACAAAGGTCGAGAGGGCCGCATCGAGGATGATTTGCTTGGGATCGCGCCGGCTCATGCGGCGGAGTATTACTCCGGAGTAATACTCCGGTCAATATTTCCCGTTCCGCTTGCCGAGGCCATATTTCTCGGCCTTGGCATGCAGAAGCTGGCGATGAATTCCGAGCCGGCGGGCCGCCTCGGCGCGGTTGCCCCTGGATTCGGCCAGCGCTTGCGCGATCATGCGGCGCTCGAGATTTTCCACCGCGGCAGAAAGATCGGCGCTGTTGCCGCTTCCGTCGGCTTGGTCCGAGACGGCCGCCGTCAGAAAGCCGAGATCCTGCGCGGTGACGATGTCGCTCCGGCACATGACCGCAACGCGTTCCATGGCGTTTCTCAGTTCGCGCACATTTCCCGGCCATGCATGGCCGGCGAGCTGTCGCGCGGCGTCTTCCGACAATTGCTTCCTTGGCGACGAGGCGAGCGCCAGGAAATGCTCGGCAAGCGGCAGAATATCGGCGCCGCGCCTGCGCAACGGCTGCAGTTCGATCGGCACGACATTGAGCCGGTAAAACAGATCCTCCCGGAATCGGCCCTGCTTGACCCATTGCTCCAGGTCGCGGTGCGTGGCGGCGACAATGCGCACGTCAATTTTTTCCGGCCGGCCTCCGACCGGCGTGACGACGCGTTCCTGGATCGCGCGCAGGATCTTGGCCTGCATCGCAAGGTCCATGTCGCCGATTTCGTCCAGGAATAATGTCCCTCCATGCGCCTCGCGGAATGCCCCCTTGCGCTCAACAACCGCGCCGGTGAAGGCGCCCTTGACGTGGCCGAACAACTCGCTCTCCAGCAAGTCCGGCGGGATCGCCGCGCAATTCAGCGCCATGAATGGGCCCGCGCTCCGGGCGCCGACGCGATGGATGGTGCGGGCGACGACTTCCTTGCCCGTGCCGGTTTCGCCGGTGATCAGCACCGTGGCATCGCTGTCGGCGACCAGGCCGATGGCTTTCTGCACCTCGCGCATGCTGTTGCTTGAACCGATCAGGTCCTCGGGCACGCTGTCTGCGTCGACCGGGTCGAGCCGGCTTGATCTGGGCGCCCTCGCTCGGAGCATGCGCTCCAGCAGCGACGCCAGATCGTCCCGTCCCACCGGCTTGGTAAGGTGATCGAACGCGCCGAGGCGCATGGCTTCGATGGTGTTGGCGGCAGTCGCATAGGCGGTGATGATGGCGACGGGCAGCCTTGTGCCGGCCGCGTCCTTGCGCAGTCGGGTCAGCACCTGCAGCCCATCCATGTCCGGCATCCGCAGATCGAGCAGTGCCGCGTCCGGATTTGTCTGCGCCGCGACGGCCAGCGCCTCGTGTCCCGAGGACGCAACGACGGGCGCATAACCGAGATCACGAACGGCATCGGACAGGCCGTCCCTTAACGCTTTTTCGTCGTCTACGATCAGCACGATCGTCATGGCCGGTCTCCGGCCGGAAGCTCCAGCGTGAAGGTCGTACCGTTGCTGCGGTGTTCGAGCATCACGCGACCGCCATGCGCTTCGGCGACCTCGCGGACAATGGCAAGTCCGAGTCCTGTCCCCTCCGGCCTGCCGGTCGCGAACGGTTCGAACATATGCGCACGAATGGCGGGCGGCACGCCATTGCCGGCATCGGCCACGGACAGGCTGAGATCGCGCTGGGTGGTTCGCGCACGGAGCACGATCGGCGTGCCGTCGTCCGAATTCTGAATGGCGTTGAGGATCAGGTTGTCGAGCGCGCGCCCGATCTGCGCCTTGTCGAACATGACCGGCGTTGCAAGGCGCGGCGGACAATCCACCGTGATGGCGCGCCGCCCGGCCTGCTCGCGAAACAGCGCAGCATGCTCCGCAAGAAAGCTGTCGACATCCGTCACCGGCTCGCGCTTGATCGCGGACCGCTGCACCGAACGGAGTAGATTTTGCAGCAACTGATCCATGCGTCCCACTTGCTCGACCACGACCTGCAATGCGTCCGTCGACCGGCTGCGGTCCGATTCATTGGCAAGGGCATTCTCGGCCTTTAACCTCATGGCAGCGATCGGGTTCCGAATTTCGTGAGCCACGCCGGCCACGACCCGGCCCAACGCCGCAAGGCGTTCGCCATCCGCCACGCGCTGGAGCAGGTCAACCGTCCGGCGCCGGGCTTCGGTCGCCTTTGCTCCGGCGCCGTTGATGGCTCCGATAATGCGATCAAGGTCGCGCTGTCCGGTCAAATCAAGCACGGGCAGGTCGTCCGCGCCGCCCGCCAGCGCCGCCTCGACAGCGTGCAGGCGCTGCGACCAGCGCCACAGCACGCGGCCAAGCAATGCTGCCGATCCCAGCAGCACCACCAGCAGAAATCCCAATCCGGTGGTCGCCAGAAGAAACGGCCGGCCGCCGACGGTGACGACCCGCGTCATCGCCCAGGCGGTCGTATTGGCCGCAGGGCCAACCATCGGGCAAGCCGTGATCAGCAGCACCTGCGAGCGTGAATCCCGCTTCCACTCGAGCCGGCGCCGCGCCGCAGCCGAGCCTTCTGCAATCTGGCGGATGGTCGGCTCCTCGGCTAGCGGAAGGTCGGTCTTTTGTCCGCTGCCTTCGTAGGTCGGATACGCATAGGCCAGCGAGCCCGTATCGCTCTGCCAAACCCCGCCTTCCACGCCTGGGAACGAGGCCAGCGCACGATCAACGGCAACGGCATAGTCGGCTTTGGTTCTGGCGGCCGCTCCCGATGAATTGGTCTCCCGGATGATGGCATCACAGGCGCGGGCGATACTGGTAGCGGCGCGATCGGTTCGCTGGGTCGTCGTCTCCTCGTAAAGGGCAATGAGCATGGCGCCTACGACCAAGGCGGCGACGAGAAACAGTCCCCAGCACACCGCAAACCAGGCAACGATCGAACGCGGCAATATCAATCTCCCGGGCCCGCGCTATCAGTCCACGCGCTAGAACAACGGTCGTGGTGGAGGGACGGCCGGTGGCGTCAGCACCAGAGGCGGCCGCGGCTTCGGCGGCCGCAGCATGCCGGGAGCCGGACGGACCTCGATCGGTGGCGGCAGCGGCGCAATCTGCTGACTGACTACCGGCGCATTGGCGTTGGGCGGCGCGGCTGCTGTCGGCGGCGCTGCCGCGGTTGGTGGCGCTGCTGCTGCTGGCGGACGCGGAACACTGACCCTGGGCTTCGGTTGCAACCGCCGCGGATCGCGACCGGAGATGGGGGAATCCGAAAGCGGTTGGCCGGGCAATGCCGCATCCGGCGCGATGCCCGAACCCGGCGCGGTCGCATATGGCGGAATCGACGGCAATGCCGCGGGCGTTTCGCCGCGCTCAATCGAATCGAGCCGGCGGGTTTCGCGATCGATCGCCCTTACCGCCAGCCATGACGACAGCGCCGCAACATCGACGGTGCGATTGAGGGCGTCGGGCGAGCCCGCGGCGAACAACTGTATTTCGGGACGGCTGGTCGACGCGCCGGCCGCCGTCGATGCCAGTTCGGCACGAATGTCGGCCTGGTCGGCGGGAATATCGTAGCCGCCGGACACGATGGCGCGCGCGTCCTTGGCATCGAGCGTGGTCGCGCCAACGCGAAGCCGGCCGTCCCTGATACTGAACGGAATCTGCGCCGACGCGACCGACAACGCGCCCGCCGACAACACCGGCTCGACGATCTGCCGCAACCGGGCGTCGTCGGTCGCCTGCCCGGCGTCGCTGGCGCGGATCGCAACCTCGAACGCGCGCGGATTGAGTCCGGCAATGCCGGCGGATTCCAGCGTCACGGTCCCGCTTCCGGACAACGCCCCGGTCAACGCCGATGCGCTGCGGCCCTGGCTCGCCAGCGTCATCTGCATTGATGCGCGGCCTGCCGGCATCGCCAGGCCGCGATAGCGCAACGCTGCGCCATCGACGCCCTTGAATTGAACGCGCGCATTCAGCGCAATTCCATCCGCCGCCGGTTTCGCATCGAGGCTGGCCGTTGCTTCGCCGCCGCCGATAGTGCCCTTGATGGCGTCGAACGTCAGCGATTGACCGTCGCTCTTGACCGTGCCGCTGACCGGCCGCAATTCGCCGCCGCCGGGAAGCGCGCCGCGCAACGCCTGAAACGCGACATGACCGCGCCAGCCCTTCAGCAGCCCCGCACCAAGCGGCTCACCCGCATCGCGCCCCGCCGCACCAATGGCAAGTGCAAATACCGGCGCAAGATCGAGCGCATCGAGGCCGACCTCGCCTTCGACGTCGCTTTCCTCGCCGAGGGTCAACGCCAGGCGCCCGCGCAGCCGCGCACCCGATATCGCGCTATCGAGATCATCGAAGATCAGCTTGCTGCCGGTTAGCGACACGCGCGAGGACAGGCTGATGTTCTGAACCAGCGTGTCGGACGGCTTGAGATCGAGCAGCGGTGCGAAGTTGGCGCGGCGAACCGTGAGACTGACGCTGGCCCTGGGCTCCGACGCCCAAGGCTCCGCGGTCCCCTGTGCTTCGGCGTCGAGGCCGGCTCCTGATATCCTGGCTTTCAGCCGCAGCGGCGCGTGCCATACGCCGGTGACGGACCCTTGAAATTGCGCCGGACCTTCGCCCGCCACGATCGCGCGATCGAGCCCCAACAAGACCAGCAATGGACGGCCCTGCTCCGACGACAGTTTCGATTCAATGCCGATTTCGCTGCGCCGGAGCCTGTCGAGATCGACCGCGCGGACCGCCGCGATGTCAGGCTTTGCGGTAAAGGTGACAACGCCCTTGAGCTGCGGCGCGTCGAGATCGAGAACGGCGCGCGCGCTGGCGCGATCGGCGTGTTCGGCGTTCTTGTCGAGATCGAGCGTCAGCTTGAGGCGCGCGGGACCCGCACTCGTCCCCAGCGAATCGAGCCGCGACACAAAATGAGGTGCAAATGGCGTGATCAGGCCGGTGATCCGGGCCAGCGACGCCGCTGTCGAATTCAGCGCCAGCCGCCCGGTGGCATGGACGCGGTCGAAATTGCCCGTGCCTTCCACGGTCACGCCGTTAGCCTGGCCGATTTTCAGTTGATCGAGCGTGACCGTCTTAGGCCCGTAGCCGAGCTTTGCGATCAACGGTTGCAATTCCTGACCGGCCGACAGGGCGCGACCGATATCGAGCGACAACTGCGCTTCGTCCGGCCACTCGGCCTGCGGGCCCGCAACCGAGCGCACGAATTCCGTTGCGGCGTCGAGATCGAGACGTTCCGCCTTCAACTCGGCATCGATCCGGGAGCCGCCGCTGGCCGATGGGTTGGAGAATGCGACCCGGCCGGTAACAGCGCCGCCATCGATTTCGGCAGTCATGGCGTCGATCGCGAAGCGGTTCGGGCCGACGCTGACATTGCCGCGCAACTGCAGCGGCTTTTGACTGCGATAGGTGATCTCGCTGCGGCCCTGCAACCACGTCACCAGCGTATCCGGATCTGACGATTCGACGTCGATCGCGCCTTTGAAACTGCCGGAGGGACCGGGCGGCGCGTCGATGCCGCTCAGGTCGACGCGGGTCGCGCCGGGTGCGCGAAAATCCAGCCGGTCGATGGTCCAGGATTTGGTATCGGCATGCAGGTCGGCGGCAACATTCTGCAGCGGGCGTCCGCCCAGCATGATCTGCTCGGAACTGAACTCGACGCGTGTCGGGATCGGAGCCTGCGGGAGCGCGGCCATCAGCGCGCGCAGCCCCGGCAACAATAGTATCGGCTCGGCGGCGTGATCCTTGTCATTATTATTGGCGAAGAACCTGTCAGCATCGAGCTGCCGCGCCGAGAGCACGGCGTGGAGCAGTGGCGAGGCGCCAAAGCGCATGTCGGCCTGTCCCGCGAATTTCAGCGCGGTGTCGTCGGGACCGTAGCTCGTCTCGAGTTGTTCGAACCGCGCGCCGGCCGGATCGGCCTTGACCTTGGCCGATATCCGCCACGGCGTCGGCGCCGCGTCTGCGCCTTTTGCCTTCGGCGCCGCCGGAACCGACAAGGTCGCCACACCTTCGAAGCGCGGCGCCCGCGCCACAAATCTGAGCACGCCTTCGATGTCGGCCGACAGGGCGCGCGCGCCAGGGTCGAGGTTGAGATGAATCCGGGTGCCTTCGCCGTCGACGCTCTGGCCGGAAGAGATGCGGAACGGATAACGCGTGCCGGACAGCGTGAAGTTGCCGTCGCCGCGCACCGACCCGGCCAGCGAGCGGACGTCGCCGCCGAAGGCGATATCGTTCAATTCCAGCGTCCCGCGGCTGGCGGCGTCATGCAGGGCGATTCGGCCGGTCAAGTTCAAGCGGTCGATCGAAAGCGATCCCAGATTGAAGGTTCCGGTCGAGACCGGCCAGTCGATCCGCCCCTGCGGGTCGAGGCCAAGATCGAGCGCCAGGCCGTTGATCGTCAATTCGTTGGCACGCCATTCGCCGCGCATCAGCGAGCCCAGGCTGAACTCGACGTCAAGCTTGTCGGCGCGAACCTTGCCGAGGTCGTTGGCGCCGCCGACCACGACGGAGCGCAGCCGCAGCGACGGCGTCGGCAGCAGCCGGGCATCGAGCGCGCCGCCGACACGCACCTGCGCGCCGAGCACCCGCGTGGCCTCGGCCTCGAACTGCGGCCGGAACTGATTCCAGTCGATAAAATACGGCCCGACCAGCGCGGCGATCAGCGCAATGATGAAGGCAATCGCCAATCCGAGCAGCGTCGTCTGCACGGTGTCTCCCCTCGAGCAGGTCCGTCGTCGATCATGCGGGCATATGGCGGTCCATTCGCCAGGCAGATACGCCTCTGAAGAAAGCGAGCTGAGACCGTCCGTCCACCGGCCGCGCGGAAATCAACGCCGGAGCAGCGTCATATATAGGGACAACTGTGGCGAAGTCACAGCAACCTTGCGTTACGGGACTGATGCCGACGCCGTCACCAGCTTGCGGGCAGCGCCTTCAGGCCACGCAACACAAAGGTCGGCCGCCATTGCGGATTTGCGGCGTCGTCCAGCCGCAGCTCCGGGAGCCGGCGCAGCAGGGTCGCGATCGCGATTTCCGCTTCGATCCGCGCCAGCTGGGCGCCGAGGCAGAAGTGAATGCCTCCGCCAAAGGACAACGGGCGCACATTGGGACGGGTAATATCGAGCTGATCCGGCCGATCGGGAAACACCGCCGGGTCCCGATTGGCCGAACCCAGCAGGCAAAGCACGCTCTCGCCCTTCGGAATTTTCTTGCCGCCGAGGTCGTCGACGTCTTCCAGCGCCACCC
>JAJYAH010000175.1 GCA_021779635.1 Pseudomonadota bacterium
CTCGGGATCGCCGACCATGACCGGCACGATATGGGTCTCCGTCGCCATCACCGGCAGGCCGGCTTCCCGCAGAGCGGCCTTGGTCGCTGCGACCGCGCGGCGCTGAGCCGCACGCTCCGTAGCCGATGTTTTGAGATGAACGATCGCGGCTGCCGCAGCCGCAGCTATCGCGGGTGGCAAGGCCGTCGTGAAGATAAATCCCGGAGCGTGGGATCGAACGGCGTCCACCATAACGCTGCTGCCGGCGATGTAGCCGCCGAGTGTCCCGAAGGCCTTCGCAAGGGTTCCTTCTATGACGTCCACACGCCCCATCACCCCGTCCCGCTCGGCGATACCAGCGCCGCGCGGGCCGTACATGCCAACGGCGTGCACCTCGTCGAGGTAGGTCATTGCCTCATAGCGCTCCGCGAGTTCGCATATCCCTTCGAGTGGCGCGACGTCGCCGTCCATCGAGTAGACGCTTTCGAAGGCGATGAGCTTCGGGCGGCCGGCCGTCGTGCGCGAGAGCAACTCCTCCAGGTGCCGGAGATCGTTATGGCGCCAGATTTGCTTGGCACAGCCGGCGGCACGCACGCCTTCGATCATCGAATTGTGGTTGAGTGCGTCGGATAGGATCAGGCAATCCGGAAGGAGCCTGGCGATCGTTGCGATGCCCGTATGGTTGGACACGTAGCCGGACGTGAAAACGAGCGCCGCCTCCTTGCCATGCAGGTCTGCAAGTTCGGCCTCCAACTCCACCAGAGCCCGATTCGTACCCGAGATGTTGCGCGTCCCCCCCGCGCCGGCACCCGTGGCGCGTGCGGCGGCGCACATCGCTTCGATGACCTTCGGATGTTGGCCCATGCCGAGATAGTCGTTTGAGCACCATACAACGACAGCCCGGCTGCCGCTGGGGCCGTTCCAGACCGCATGGGGGAACTGTCCCGCTTTGCGCTCCAGGTCAGCGAAGACGCGATAACGACGCTCGCGTTTCAGCGCAGCAATGGCAGATTCAAAACACCCGGTATAGTCGAACATTTCTGGGATCCTTTGGTGTTCGAGATCTTCTACGCTGCTAAGGGCAATTCGGAATCATTCGGCGGGCACCCCGGTGGCGGCGCGCGGGCCGGCTGCCATCCCCTCCTGGGCGAGGCGGGCGAGGCCCGTGTGCAGAATGGCAGCGACGATGGCGCCAGCGATCGGGGCCGTCACGTAGAGCCAGGCATCGTTGAAATTGCCGGTCGCGACCATGGAGCCCAATGCCCGCGCCGGATTGAAGGGCGCGCCGGTGAGGGCTCCGCCCATGAGGATGTTGAGTGTCAGCGTCATTCCGATCGCCAACGGTGCCAGGCTGCGGGCGCGTCCTGCGACCGCCGTGCTGAGTACAACGGTGACCAGAAAAAAGCCGAGCAGGGCCTCGATCATGAAGCCGGCAGCGGGCGTAATCGTGAGTGACATCGCGCCCAGAACGAGGTTGTGGGCGAGTACAGGCGTGCCGAGGCCGGTCTGAGTTCCCCCTAGAACAGTCCGCAACAACAGCGCTCCGACAACACCGCCGATGAGCTGACTGATGATGTAGCCAATCGCCTCTCCAACGCCCATCGCGCCGGCGGCGAGCACGCCGACAGTGACGGCGGGGTTCATGTGCCCGCCCGAAACGGAACCGTAGGCGAAGGCGAAGGCCATGATCGCTAGGCCGTGAGCGAACGCAATCGCGACAATACCGGGCAGGCCGACACCATCGCCGACCACGGCTGCGGTGCCGGCACCGATGAATACGAACGCGAAGGTGCCGATGAACTCGGCCAGGAGTTTTGGTGCGATCCGGTTGGACATTGTTGACTCCAAAGATGAGCTTGACGGCCGCGATCAGCTTTGCGTGAAGGGACGATAGGTTGGCTGCGAATGGCCAACGGCCCCGGGAGCGCCGCCGGCCGGTGAAGCGAGCCGACCTACTCCGCGGCGACCGTCCGCGGCTGTGTGAGCCCGAGGGCCTTCGCCACTCCAGCGCCGTAGGCCGGATCCGCGCGGGTGCAATTGTCGATGTGCCGCTGCTTGATGTGCAACTTGGCGTCCCCCATCGCCCGCGCCGTGTTCTCGAACAACAGCTGCTGCTGCGCCGGCGTCATTTTCCGGAACAGGTTGCCGGGCTGCTCCCAATGGTCATCATCGACACGGTGATCCCAATGTGCCGCATCGCCCTCGATCGGCATCGGCGGCTCGGCGAAATCGGGCTGGTTGTCCCAAAGCCCCGCGCTGTTGGGATTGAAGCTAAGCGTGTTGCCGAAGTTGCCGTCGGTACGCATCTTGCCGTCGCGGTGGTAGCTTTGAAACGGGCACCTGGGGGCATTGACCGGGATATGGTTGAAGTTGGTGCCGAGCCGGTAGCGTTGGGTGTCGCCATAGGAGAACAACCGCCCCTGGAGCATCTTGTCGGGAGAAAAGCCGATGCCAGGCACGATGTTGGCGGGAGAGAAGGCGGCCTGCTCCACTTCCGCGAAATAGTTGTCCGGATAGCGATTGAGCTCCATCACGCCGACCTCGATCAATGGATACTCCGCTTTCGGCCAAACCTTGGTCAGATCGAAGGGATTGTGTTTGTGCGTTTTCGCCTGAGCTTCCGTCATCACCTGAATGAATAATTTCCAGCGCGGGAAGTCGCCCGCCTCGATCGCATTGAGCAGGTCGCGGCCGTGACTTTCGCGATCCCCGGCGACGAGGGCCGCCGCCTCAGCATCGGTAAGATTCTCGATCCCCTGCTGGGACCGGAAGTGGAATTTGACCCAGGCACGCTCATTGGCGGCATTGATCATTGAGAAAGTGTGACTGCCGAACAGGTGCATGTGGCGGAAACTCTTCGGAATGCCGCGATCGGACATGACAATCGTGACCTGGTGCAAAGCCTCCGGCAGCAGCGACCAGAAATCCCAGTTATTGTCTGCGCTGCGCAGCCCTGTGCGCGGGTCGCGCTTGATCGCATGATTGAGGTCGGGGAACCGCAGCGGATCGCGGAAGAAGAACACCGGTGTGTTGTTGCCGACGATGTCCCAGTTACCCTCCTCGGTATAGAACTTGAGGGCGGTGCCGCGGATGTCGCGTTCCGCATCGGCCGCGCCGCGCTCGCCGGCGACGGTTGAGAAGCGCACGAACATCGGTGTTTGCTTGCCGATCTTCGAGAAGATCTTGGCCTTGGTGTAGCGGGTGATGTCGTGAGTTACCGTGAACGTGCCGTGAGCTCCCCAGCCCTTGGCGTGCATGCGCCGCTCCGGGATCACTTCACGGTCGAAATGCGCCAATTTCTCGATCAGCCATATATCCTGGAGCAACGCGGGGCCCCGTCGACCTGCGGTCATGATGTTGGTGTTGTCAGCGACCGGCGCGCCGGTGGCATTGGTGAATGGTTTTGTTTTGGACATGGTAGGCTCCTGGGTCTTCGACATGATGATCTTACGAATGCGCGAGACTTCGCGTGCGGCGGCCGGGGCCGTCTGACTGATTCTTCCGAAAGCCTCGGTGCTGATTTTTCGATTGGAGGATGCGGGGAGGGTTACCCTCGCAAGGCTGAGGCGCGGATCACCCCGCAGAAATTACCGCGCCGGAATGACACATCCTTGTCCGCCAGGACATCGGCTTTCACATTGCCGAAGGTTGTTTCCGGCTTGTGCTTGATGCCATCATAGAAGGCCTGGATGATGTCTTCCTTGAAATGCGGTGTGCGCGGATGTGCGTGCACCACTGCCTCGCGCTCAGCGTCGGAATATTCGGCATGGTTTATCCCCAGCACGTCCATTTCGACGCCGGCTGTCACCAGAGCTATGACCGGGTGCATGTGCTGCGGAATGCCGGGTGTCGTGTGCAGGGCGATTGCGGTCCAGACCGTTTCGATATCCTGTTGCGCGATGCCGTGGCCTCGCAGGAAGTCACGGGCAACGTTCGCGCCGTCAACTTCGAAGCGCTCATCCGCGCTGCTGTGCTGGTGGGTCAAGCCCATGTCGTGGAACATCGCGCCCGCATAAAGCAGTTCGGGATCGAATTTGAGCCGGCGACGCTTGCCTGCCAGAGCGGCCCAGTAATAGACGCGGCTCGAATGATCAAACAGCAGCGCCGGTTCGGTCTCCCGCACCAACTCGGTTATCTCGCGGGCAAGCTTGCTATCGGGAATTCTGATCCCCGCAAGATCAGTATTTACCGTAAGATCGATATTCATCGCGCGTCTCCTGCCAGCGAGCCCAAATGTCATGCGACCGCCGTCGGTTCGTTGATTTCGATATCGTAGTGGTTTGGGGTAACACATACGTTCTATTGGTTTGGGCTAACACATACGTTGGTTTATGCTGCCGAGATGCCGCAGGCCTGGGGATGTGCTGGTTTGCCCTAACGCACCTGCCAACGGGCGCGGGGGCCCTCCGCTAGATGCACGGTCGCCGATCCGATGGAGTGGGTCCACCGCCACATTGCCCGGCAACCGGCGCCACCCGCGAGCGGATCGCTGGCGTCCCTGGGCCGCTCGGGCGTTTGGAACTATCGCTCATTGGGTTGCTCCATGGAGTGACGTGTCGCTTTTTAACAAAGAGTGATCGTGAGGCGGCCTGTACGACGTGTCGTTACTGCAACGTCCCTTCCAGCGACTGCGGAGACTTGTCTTGGGCGACCGTTGATTGCTCAGCAGTTATGGTCGGTGAATCCTGGAAGGCAGGAATCGCGCTTAGAACGAATCCAGCGCCGCGGACATTGCGAATCATGGGTGCTTCATTTGGCCCGTCAACCTTGCGGCGCAGACGGCCCATATGAACATCGACGAGGTTCGTCTCGGGGACGAACTTGTAGTGCCACACCTCCTTGAAGAACATTGCCCGCGTCAACAGTTTGTCGCTCCGCTGCATCATGTACTTGAGCAACTGGAACTCGCGCGGTCGCAGATCAATCTTCCGGTCGCCGCGCCTTGCGGTTCGATCAAGAAGATCAAGCTGCAGCGGCCCCACGCGCAGCAACGTTTCGTTCGGCGGGGCAGGGCGCTCGGTCGAAGGGTCTCCGCCAGACATAAATTCCACTATGGAGAGTCGCTGTTTTGAACGACAGTCACGTTGCAGGGAGGATCCGCGCATCCGATCAGCCATCTTCTCGAGTGTGCTCGACAGTAGCGAATGAATGTCGGCATCTTTCGATCCAAAATCCGACTGTATCTGCGCGGGTGCATCCTTGACGAGGATGCGAAACAGAACAGGTAGGCCATCGATATTGGCCAGAACCTCGGCTATTCCATCCCGCAACGTCGCCGGCATCTGCACGCGCTGAACAAAGCTCCGATGCTGTCCAGGTCTGGTTGATGAATTCAGCAAATAGTTTGAGCCCGGTTTCGGAGGTCTCGAGTCAGGTCCGACAAATGCCGATTCCATCCGATCGGGTATCACGCGGGTGCTGTTATGACTTCTCATCGCAGTGTCCTTTATCCCGACCGCGCGGACTCTCGCCACCGGCCGGACCTTGGTTGATCGTTCAGCAGATCTCGTGGTCAGAACGGCGGTGATCCGACGAGTCTGGCCAAACCTGTGTCTTCCTTCCACTAACGTTCGGCTTCGGATCCCGCTTTCATTTGAGACGACGCGAGGAAACTCAACGAGGTTCTGGCGAGATTTGCGAGGGCCTGGGCGGCACTCTTGCAGTGATCGGCATAGCAATCATGATCGCAGTAGAAGAGCCCGGTTCCGACTTCTCGCAGATAGCCTCTCCCGATCGGCTCACGACACAGTACACAGGAGGATTGCTTGCTGGGCGTTCGGTCATTCACCAATACGAACTTCATGTGGCGCCTCCTAGCGCGAAGCCGAAATTGCGGCGGGATCGTCGCTGCAACTGTTAGGCGGCCTGGTTACGGGGTAGAAATCTACGGTCGTCCTCCCGACGAACCCTGAACCGGTCGGCGCACTTCCTGGAGCAGAGGGCGGTTCGGCAGGAGTAATACCGGATGAGGCCAAACCTTCCCTCACAGATCGCGCAACGATTGGCTGCGCTGTTGAATCGATATTGAAAACCGTCGCGCATTCTTGCCTCCTGTGGGTCTCGCGTGGGTAGTGGTCAGTGCTCGCCAGCCGTTGGCCGTCGCATTTCGCGTACAAGTGGAGCACGGTGGGATCGTAACGGTCGCCGCAGCTGTGATTGCCGAAAGAATACATAGGTGATCCCCACGGCGGAGTTTGTTACGGTTTCGCTCAATCCCCTTGGCCGGAATCTTGGACACGTTGTCACCTGCCATCGGCTTTTCCGATTAGCAGTGAGACTAAGAGGATCGAGACCGCCGACCAATTGTACGCGGGTAAGCGTCCGACATAGAAAGGGATCGTAGAATTATACGGAGGTTTGTGGTGGTCCCCGTTTTGCGCCCATTGTTCCTAAGCCGCAGCGGTGAGCGTCCGCGAAGGATCGGCGGTAGCGATGATGTGATTTGAGCGAAGAGCAGATTTCGCTAAATCGCCATGATGCGCCCGTTGGGGCTGGAACGAATTGCCGATTGTCCTCCAAAGTGCTCTAATCGCGTTAGTCGGAAATCCCGGGACGCTCTGCGAATGACGCGTAGCGACACCATAAATTTCCAGAATTCAGCTGCGCGGTTCCTCTTCGGCTGCATTGCGGCTTTAGCGAACCCAGCGTTGGTTTGCCTTCAGGCTGATCTGCGTCGACGACCTTCGGCAGGCGGTCGATCGAAGCTCATGAGGGATGACTTTCGGCCTGCGACAAAATGTTGGGCGGGGTGCGAAGTTGCAGTTTATCTTCTCGCCCAGAGGCGCGCGGCGTCGCGACACGACTCGACGACGGTCGCTAGTCTCATCGCCTTAACCGGGACGAGCAAGGAGAATGATTAAATCGGATCTCCGTCAATCGCGACCAGAGCCGCATAGGATTTCTTATTACGCAATGGCGATTTTGTCGGTCGCCGTTACGGTGGTCGCTACGGAAATTACAGCACGTTTGCTGAAAGCTGAGCCCATTGCACTATTGATGCTTTGCGCTGTGATTTCTACTGCGTGGATTGGCGGGTTCGGTCCGGCGATTCTGGCGATCGCGCTCTCCCTTTTCGCTTTCTATTACTACCTCGTGCCGCCGACCAATTCATTTATGTGGAAGCACGATCTTTTTCATATTGGTATTGTTGAAGTGCCGCGTCTGTTGCTGTTTGCCATTATATCTCTCTTTGTTGCATTCGTGGTCACGACGCAGAGAAAAGCAACGAAGGCTCTCCGGCGCTCCCGCGATGACTTGCAGGTGGCTATTGAAGATCAAAGGCGGATCGGAGCCGCGCTGCTGCATAGCGAAATGTATTTGACGGAAGCGCAGGGATTGAGTCGCACCGGGAACTTCGGATGGAACGTCTCCAATGGAGAAATTATCTGGTCGGACGAAACCTTCCGGATTTTTCAATGCGACCGAACTGTGAAGCCAGATCTGGAATTGATTCTCCAACGGACTCATCCCGACGATCGCACTTCCGTTCAAAAAACCTTCGATGACGCGTCCCGCACGGGAATGGATTTTGACCGTGAATATCGATTGCTGATGCCGGACGGCTCTGTGAAATATGTCCACGCCATGGCTCGTGCTGCGCGGGATCCATCCGGCGGTATCGAGTTTGTTGGAGCGGTGACAGATGTTACGGTAGCAAGGGAAGCAGAGCGGAAGCTGCGACGCAGCGAGGCCTATTTGGCCGAAACCCAGCATCTCAGCCATACAAGTAGCTGGGCCTGGGATGTGTGCCATCGACAGTTCGTGTATCGATCCGCCGAAGTCTATCACCTGTTTGGGTTGGACGAGGAAAGGGACGCTGGACGACAGCGACCCTTCCGAGAACGTATCGTTCCCGAAGATAGGGCGCGGGTTGTCGAAGTGGCGCAACGGGCAATTAGATATAAGACGGATTTCGAAGTCGATTATCGGATAGCTCTTCCGGGCGGATTGGTAAAGCGCGTACATTCCGTGGGACATCCGATCGTCGATAACGTCGGCGATGTCATCGAGTTGGTCGGGACGCACGTGGATGTCACCGAGCAATATGAAGCAAAGGAGAAATTACAAAGAGCTTTTGACGATCTCAAGAAATCGGAGGACCGCCTTCGACTGGTCATCGATACCATCCCGACGCTGGTCTGGCGCGCTGGACCGGATGGGATCCCCGACTTCCTCAATCAGCCAGCCCTGGACTACACCGGCCTCTCACCGGACCAAGCCGAAACCGGCTGGCCCCGCGCCTTTCATCCTGACGACAAGAAGGGCATGTTGCGGAAATGGAGCGCAATACGGGAGTCCGGTGTGCGAGGCGGGCTTGAAGCTCGGCTCCGGCGCTTCGATGGCGAATATCGCTGGTTTTTGTTCCAGGCCGAGCCACTGCGCGACGAGGCGGGCACTATTGTCAAATGGTACGGGTCGTCTACCGACATCGAGGACCGCAAACGGACCGAGGAGGCGCTTCGCGAGAGTGAGCAGCGCTTTCGGGATTACGCCGAAACCGCCTCCGACTGGCTCTGGGAGACCGGGCCCGACCACAGGGTCACCCGGCTATCGGACCTCTATGATGTTGGCATCCCGCCCTCACACGTAATTGGCGTGGCTCGCTGGGAGATTGCAACCGATGTGGAATCGGAACCAGAAAAATGGCGACTGCATCGGACGATGCTCGACGCGCATCGGCCATTTCGCAATTTCGTGTATACCGTCAACGGAACTGGATCTCCGGCATACGTCCAAACGAGCGGCAAGCCATTTTATGACACAAACGGCAATTTTCTCGGCTATCGGGGCACCGGCACAAATATTACGGCGACGATCCGCGCAGACCATGCGGAGCAGGCGCTGAGCAAGGCACAGGCGGAGCTCGCTCATGTGACGCGCGTGACCATGCTGGGCGAGCTGACAACATCCATCGCCCATGAAGTGAACCAGCCGCTTTCCGCCGTCATTACCAATGCTGAGGCCTGTCTGCGTTGGCTTGACCTCGAAATGCCCGACATGGCCAAAGCGCGCCGCTCGGTAGAATGGGTCGTGGAAGACGGAAACCGGGCAAGCGAGATCATCAGACGTGTCCGGGCGCTTGCGAAAAAGACCGACCTGGAGAAGGTGCGGCTCGACCTCAATGAGGTCGTCAGGGAGGTCATCGCGCTGGTGCAGCGTGAGTCGAGCAGCCATCGCGTATCGTTACGAACGGAGTTAGCATCGGCTCCGTCAATGATCCGTGGCGATCGGGTCCAGCTGCAGCAGGTAATCATCAACTTGGTAATGAATGGCATCGAAGCAATGGAACATGTCAAGGATCGACCGCGCGAGCTGGTAATCCGGTCGCGCCACAACGAGACACATGGAGTGCTCCTAAGTGTGACGGACTGTGGCGTCGGTATTTCCATCGAGGATGCGGACCGGCTGTTCAAAGCCTTTTTCACCACAAAGTCCGGGGGTCTGGGGATGGGGCTTTCGATATGTCGTTCGATCGTGGAAGCGCACGGGGGACGTCTGTCAGCTCTCCGCAATGAGGGACCCGGTACGACGTTTCAATTCGTCCTGCCCTTGCAACAGGAGGAGTGCGTGTCGTGACCGAGCGCCCTAATTCATCGCGTGAGCCCGCCGGTGCCAAAGAGCCGATCGTGTTCGTTGTCGAAGACGACGAATCGGTGCGCAGGGCACTCACCAACCTTTTTCAATCGGTGGGGCTCAAAGTTCAGCTATTCGGCTCAGCCTCGGAAATGCTGGAAAACAAGCTGCCGGATGTTGCCAGTTGTCTGGTGCTTGACGTCAGGTTGCCTGGATTGAGCGGCTTGGATCTCCAAACCGAACTGGCCAAAGCGAACATTAACATTCCAATTATATTTATGACCGGCCATGGCGACATTCCAATGACCGTCAGGGCCATGAAGGGAGGAGCGGTCGATTTCCTGACCAAGCCGTTTCGTGATCAAGACATGCTCGATGCGGTACTGGCAGCGATTGAGCGGGATCGAAAGCGCCGCGAAGCTGACAGGGTAGTCGCGAATTTGCAGGCGCAGCTCGAGACCCTGACCCACCGCCAGCGGGAGATTTTGGCGTTGGTATCATCCGGCCTCATGAACAAACAGATCGCGGCTGAGCTCGGACTTGCCGAGATTACCGTGAAGATTCATCGGGGGCATATCATGAAGAAAATGGCTGCAAAGTCGCTCGCCGAGCTGGTGAGAAAGGCCGAAATGCTAGGAATTCAACGGATCAGGCCCTAACAGCACCGATTGAGTCCGATCAATTCCGCCATCGGGCGACCTTGATGCGGCAAGCGATAGGCGCCTTCGACATGTTAGCGGTTGCGCGCCTGCGTCTCAAGCCTACAAACCTATGTATTATTTCACAATTCTGATTACCGGCCCACTTTGAGCCAGAGCAGCGCTAAGTCAGGCGCCGTGCTCCCGCTTCAGGAAGAACGCCTTGTCCACGCTTTCGGTGATTTCTGTTATTGACGACGATGCATCCGTCCGCGCCGCGACC
>JAJYAH010000176.1 GCA_021779635.1 Pseudomonadota bacterium
CACGCTGTACTGGCCCTTGGAATCGTCGACCACCTTGCCCGGCGTGGCCGAGGACAGGATCAGCGCGTTGTCCGGTGCAACGATCGGTGCGAGGCCGTGGGAGAAGGCTCGGAACCGGCGCTCATACGGATTGCGTCGCGAGGCGTCGATGACGACGAGCTTGGCGCGCGCGCCGCGCTCCTTTATCGCCTCCAGCACCGATTCAATGCTGAGCCCGTCGCGCCGCACGTCGGCTTCCTTCCAGATCCTGGCATCGACCGGAATCATGTAGCTCTCGCGGCCGGCCTGAACGCCATAGCCGCCGAAGAAAAGCATCACCACGGAATCCGGCCGGATCTTGGATTTCAGCCGGTCGATGGCGCGGTTCATGTCATCCCGGCTGGCATCCTCCACCACATCGACGTCGAAGCCGTTGCGGCGAAGCGAGGCCGTCAGCGCCCGCGCATCATTGATCGGTTGCGTCAGCGGCGCATTGGCGTCGGGGTAATGACCGTTGCCGATCACCAGGGCGATCCGCGAGGCATGCTTGCCGGCATCGTTGTCCTGCTCGGTGGCGACCGCCTTGGCGGCATCCAGCGCCCGCATGTTCAGCGCCGCATGGGCGCCGATCGCCAGCGACACCATGCCCACAAGTGCGGCGGCAACGGTGATCGAGCGGGGTGAAATGCGAAGCTTCCTGCCATTCATCGCGGTTCGTTTCCTGGTCATTCTCAAAGGCGCGCCTGTTAGTCGCGTCAACGCCTTCGAGGTTTGAGGAGGTGGCGGACGGTGTGCTGTCCAATTGCGCTCAATTTGCGGCACTGCAGCAAACAAACCTTTAACCTACGCGATCCTGTCCGGCAATCCCGTTCCTCTCCTATCGCCACCCTCTTCGACGCATCGGGATAATGCCCCCCGATGAGGCCCGGGTTCCGTGATCTTCGTCACATTTGTATTTCCCCCCTATTCGTGTAGTTTTTCAAGGGCTTGCAGGTATTGGCGAGGCGGGCGGCAGCGGGCGTTACGTCCGGGCACCGTCTGGCGGAACCTGCAACGGCGGGCGCGGGAAGATTCTCCATGATTTTTCAACATCTCGCCGGCGCCTACCGCGCGCTGACGGCCCGCAAGGACGGCCCCTCGCTCTATGATGTGTGCGATCCGCTGCTGCTGAAATATCGCGGCGGCGACCCCCATCTCGGCAAGTTCTACCGGACGGCGCTGGGAAATCCGGCATTGCGGCCGCTGCTGCGACGGACCGGGCTTGCCGAATTGCGCGATCAGGGACGTCTGCGCGCGCTCCGCGACGCGCTGATCCAGGCGCGCGACAATGTGTCGCCGGACTGGGCTGCGATCGGCCAGCCAGTGGCGAACCTCTTGGATACCATCGAGCTGCAGCACCCTCGACCCCCGCCCGCAGCCCCGCCTGGGCGCGTGCCAGGCCTCGCCGAGATCGAAGCCGCGATCCGCGACTGCGGCGCGCATCTGCTGCGGTCGTATCGCGATAACGGCTTCATCCCGACCTATGCCGCCTTCAACCTGATCGGCGACGTCGATCTGCGCGGCCGCGAATTGCTGATGGCGCTGACCGGGATTCGTGCGCGCGGCTACAAGAACTCGACGCTGCTGTTCAACCTGGCGCGGATCTTCATCGCGCGCTCGCCGGCTTGCGCGCTGATCAACCCGCCCTGGACCGGCATCGCCGAGCCGATGTGGCAGCCGATGCAGATCCGCCACCGCTCCGCCTATTACGATGCGTTCTTCACCGAGGCGCTGTTGAGCTTCGCCGAGACCGGCCTTCCCTCGCTCGATCAGGCCACCGCGTCGCGGCGCGTGATCGCCGACATGGTCGATTTCTGCCTCGTCACCAGCCGCGAGGAGGTGCGCGCGCAGGACGGCGGTTCCGTCACCGTCATCACCGCGCTGGCGCCGCTGCCGCATCCGCGCTTTTCACGGTTCTTCTCCCAGATCAAGCAGGACCTCGGCTTCGGCGTCTATGTGCCGGATTGCGACACCACCGCCTGCTCGTTCTCGGCCGCGACGCAGGCCGGCTCCGACGATCCGATCCTCGAACAGCCGCTGCTCGACCTCTACGCCGGCTACCAGGTCGATGGCGGCGCCAATGAGCCGCTCGTCACGGTGCCGGTCAACGACAACATCGATTACGACGGCGGCGTCGTCACCTGGATCGACAATGCCGCCGGCGAGCGGCCGTTCGGCAACGACCTCGATCCGACGTTGAACCTCGACATCCTCGAAGTCAGTTTCCGCAACCTCGTCCGGTGGAAGGTCATCGAGACGCCGCAGCGGCTCGCTACCGTGCAGCGCATTGTCGGCCTTCAAAAGCGGCTCGTGGCCAGCGGCGCGTTCACCGATCCACGCTCGCACATCTATTATCTGCCGGAGCTTTATTGCGCCTATTTCGGCCGCTGCTATGCCGCGTTCATCGCGTTGCCGCCGGCCGCACAACGGGCCATCGACCCCGGCGGCGCGTTCGATTTCATCCGGGCCCGGGTGCTGGCCTATGTTCAGGGTGAATTGATCGTGGCCGAGATGAACGTGTTCGATGCCGCACTGGCGCTGATCGCGCTCGGCCATCTCGGCGCGGATGCAGCGACCTTCACGCCGGCACTGGCCTGTATCATCGGCCATCTCGGCGAAGGCGGCCGGCATGGCCCGTTCAAGGCCTATGAATGGAACAAGATGAAAACCCCGACCCGCATTCTGGTCGGCGGCCCCGAAGTCACCTCGGCGTTCGTGCTGATGGGTCTGGCGCTGGCACGGAAAGCGATGATGGCCGGGGTGGGTTAGAATTTTATCTGCGGTAAGCGTTCGAGTTTGGCACCTCTCCCAAAGGGAGAGGGGCGCCGAACTCTTTACACCGCGCCATCGCTCCGGTCCTCGCGGTAAGTTGAAAGCGGGCGCGGGCCGGACGCTGGTGCAGCGACCGAATCCACACCACAATCCACCGATAGTGTGATGCGAATTCATATCCAACACGGCCTTTTTGATGTTCATGAAATTCTGGCTTGCGTTCGTGATCGTTGTGCTGCCGGCGATGGCGCAAGCCGCCGATGTATCAGGCATTCCCAAAATTCGCGAAGGCGACCAGATCCAGATCGGCAATGCCCGAATTCGCCTCGCCGGAATCGACGCCCCGTCGGTGGACCAGCTTTGCCTCAATACCAAGGGCGAGCGCTGGACCTGCGGCGTCGCCGCGCGCGACGAACTCATCCGCCATACCGACAACAAGAGCTGGACCTGCCACGTAAGCCAGACCGAGCGTCGCGGTCGCCAGGTGGCGAAATGCGAGGTGAACGGCGAGGACATCCAGCAATGGATGGTGAAGAACGGATGGGCGCTGTCCTATACCCGCGTCTCCCATGATTACGATGCCGACGAAAAAGCCGCGCGGGAGGCCAAGGCCGGCATGTGGCAGGGCGCCTTCATCGCCCCGTGGGACTGGCGCGTCCGCAACAAGAAGACCGTGATCCTGGGAGCCGTCAAACCGCCGGAGAATTCCCACGCGATCCTGCTGGCGTCAGCATCGGGCCCGGTCGCGCCCTCGCCGGATTGCACCATCAAGGGCAACGTGAACCGCTCGGGAGAATGCATCTATCACAAGCCCACCAGCCGCTGGTATGCGCAGATCAAGATGCAGATCAGCAAGGGCACGCGCTGGTTCTGTTCGGTCGAAGAAGCCGAGGCCGCCGGCTGTCGCGAGACCAGGCGTTAACCACCTCGCTTGGTTTACCTTTCCGCACAACGCCGCAAGCAGAATTCCCGATGCGATATGATTTCACGGCTGGTGCCGCAGGTTTAGAGTTCATGCTAAAGCGTTTTCGAGCGAAAACCTGCCCCGGACTTGATCCGGGGTGACTACCGGTTCGCGTGAAGAAAACGCGTCCAATAAGGAAATAGAGCCTCCGTTCCGATTCAATCGGAACGGAAAAGGCTCTACAGTGCCGCGATGGTCCACGAACCTCGACTACGGGGCGCTCGCCGTTCCGGAATGGCCTGCCCTACCAACAAGGAATAACAACAATGGTCGTTCGCGCCGGCCGGGAATTTCTGGCGATCCCCGGACCCACCACAATGCCCGACGAAGTGCTGCGCGCGATGCATCGCCCGGCACTCGATATCTATTCCGACACCATGGTGGAGCTGACCGACAGCCTGCTGCGCGATCTCGGCCGGCTGTTTGCCACCACGGGACAATCCTACATCTATATCGCCAACGGCCATGGCGCCTGGGAAGCGGCGCTCAGCAACGTGCTGTCGCGCGGCGACAAGGTCCTGGTGCTGGAGAGCGGCCGGTTCGCGATCGGCTGGGGCAATGCCGCCGCCGCGATGGGCGTCGAGGTCGAGGTGCT
Source organism: Pseudomonadota bacterium (assembly GCA_021779635.1). The sequence goes on from JAJYAH010000176.1 coordinate 4,350, forward strand.
GAAGGGCGACTGGCGCCGCGCGGTGCGGCCGGCCGAGGTCGAAGCCCGACTGCGGCAGGACAAGGATCGCACCGTCAAGGCGATCCTTGGCGTCCAGGTCGATACCGCCTCGGGCGTGATCAACGACATCGAAGCCATCGGCAAGGCGATCAAGGCGGCCGGTCATCCGGCGCTGTTCATGGTCGATACCGTCGCCTCGCTCGGCTGCATGCCGTTCCAGATGGACGCGTGGGGCATCGATGTCGCGATGTCCGGATCGCAGAAAGGCCTGATGGCACCGCCCGGCCTCGGCTTCGTCGCCGCCAATGACCGCGCCCGCCAGGTGCACAGGACAGCCGGCCTGCGAACCCCGTATTGGGACTGGACCGAACGCGACGGCCTCGAGCATTACCGCAAATATGCCGGCACCGCGCCGGTTCATCTGTTGTTCGCACTGCGTCAGGCCATCGACATGCTGTTCGACGAGCAGCTAGATAATGTGTACCTGCGCCATCGCCTGCTCGCCGAAGCTGTGCGCCGCGCGGTCGGGATCTGGGCGGAAGGTCAGGCGGTCGGATTCAACATCGCCGAACCGGAAGAACGGTCCGACACTGTCACCACCGTAGTGATGTCCAACGGCTATGATCCGGTCGCCCTGCAGCGCTACTGCAAGGAGAAATGCGGCGTGGTGCTGGGCGTCGGGATCGGCGAACTCGCAGGCCAGGCGTTCCGCATCGCCCATATGGGCCATGTCAACGCCCCGATGATCCTGGGCACGCTCGGCGTCATCGAAGTCGGCCTCAATGCACTCCATATCCCGCACGGCAAGGGCGGCCTCGAGGCCGCGGTCGAATGGCTCGGCGAGAGCGTGAGCGCCTGAACGACCCTGAGACTGTTTATGAATTTCTGAAACCGGAGCACCAGGTGACCCGACCGAAGAAAACAAAAGGCTCGGTGCCCGCGCCGGTCGCGCCGCGCCGGCCGCATTCGTTCACCATCCATGGCATCACCGTGGTCGATGACTATGCCTGGCTGAAGGATCCGGACTGGCAGGAAGTGCTGCGCGATCCGGCGGTTCTGAGCGCCGATATTCGCAAATACCTTGAGGCGGAAAACGACTACACCGAAAGCCTGCTCGGCCATACCGCCGGTTTGCAAAAGACGCTGGTTGCGGAAATGCGCGGGCGGATCAAGGAAGACGATTCCAGCGTGCCGTCACCGGATGGCCCTTACGCGTATTTGCGCAAATTCCGCGAGGGCGGCCAGCACGAAATGTTCGGCCGGTCGGCGCGCGACGGCGGCGAGGTCGAGATCGTGCTGGACGGCGACGAGCTTGCCGCCGACCACGACTACTTCAAGTTCGGCGGCGCCCGGCATTCGCCCGATCACCGGCTGGAGGCCTGGAGCGCGGACATCAAGGGTTCGGAATATTTCTCGGTCCGGGTGCGCAATTGGGCGGACGGCTCAGACCTCGCCGACCTCGTCGAGGAAACCGACGGCGGCGTGGTATGGAGCACAGACAGCAAGGCTTTCTTTTACGTCAAGCTCGACGACAATCACCGCCCGATGCAGGTCTGGCGTCATCGCCTCGGTTCGACGCAGGCCCAGGATGTCCTGGTCTACGAGGAGCAGGATTCCGGCTGGTTCACGCACATCCATGAGAGCGCCAGCGGGCGTTTTTGCGTGATCGCCGGCGGCGATCACGAAACATCCGAGCAGCGGCTGATCGACCTTGCCGATGCCGAAGCATCGCCGCGCCTCGTCGCCAGGCGCGAGACCGGCGTGCAATATTCGATCGCCGACCGCGGCGACGAACTGTTCATCCTCACCAATGCCGGCGGTGCCATCGACTTCAAGATCGTCACAGCGCCGCTGAACTCGCCGGAGCCTGCGAACTGGCGCGAGTTGATCCCGCATCGCCCGGGCGTCTATCTCATGGATATCGAGCTCTATGCCGGTCATCTGGTGCGGCTGGAGCGTGCCAACGCACTGCCCGCCATCATCATCCGCGATCTCACCACCGCCGAGGAGCACGCCATCGCATTCGACGAGGCGGCGTATTCGCTGGACACCATGGGCGGCTATGAATTCGACACCACGAACCTGCGCTTCTCCTATTCGTCGATGACGACGCCGTCGGAAGTCTACGACTACGACATGGCAAGCCGGACGCGGCGCTTGCGCAAGCGTCAGGAAATACCTTCCGGCCACGACCCGGCCGATTACGTCACCACCCGGATCATGGCGGCCGCGCATGACGGCGCGGAAGTGCCGGTTTCGATCCTGCATCGCCGCGATCTCACGCGCGATGGCCAAGCGCCGCTACTGCTGTATGGCTACGGCTCCTACGGCATGGCGATGCCGGCGTCGTTCTCGGCCAACCGGCTGTCGCTGGTCGACCGCGGTTTCGTCTACGCCATCGCCCATATCCGCGGCGGCACCGACAAGGGCTGGGGCTGGTATCTCGACGGCAAGCGCGAGAAGAAGACCAACAGCTTCGATGATTTCGCCAGCGCCGGCCGCGCCCTGATCGAGGCGAAATACACCGGCGCGAAACGCATCGTCGGCCATGGCGGCAGCGCGGGCGGCATGCTGATGGGCGCGGTCGCCAATCGCGCCGGCGAGTTGTTCGCCGGTATCGTCGCCGAGGTGCCGTTCGTCGACGTGCTCAACACCATGCTCGACGATACCCTGCCGCTGACGCCGCCGGAATGGCCGGAATGGGGCAACCCTATCGAAAGCGAAGCCGACTTCCGGACCATCCTGTCCTATTCGCCCTATGACAATGTGGCCGCCAGGGATTATCCGGCCATCCTGGCCATGGGCGGGCTGACCGATCCGCGCGTCACCTATTGGGAGCCGGCGAAATGGATCGCACGGCTGCGCGCGACCATGACAGGCGGCGGTCCGGTGTTGTTGCGGACCAATATGGGCGCCGGACATGGCGGCGCATCGGGCCGCTTCAACCGGCTCGATGAAGTCGCGATCGCCTATGCATTCGCCCTGTGGGCGGTGGGATTGGCCGATCAAGGCGACGCGTAAGCGTCTTCTGTTCCTGACGCGGCACAGCGGCGAGCGAACCACGAAGTCGATTTTCTTGCCGCGGGTTCGTTACCCGTTTGGCGAGCCCGGTCGCTGCGATGGTTAATTTTGTGTTCAGCGAGACCACGAGGATCATCCGTAGTCTCGCCGGATCAACGAGATGCTTTGGCCCGTACGCACGGGCCTCTGACCCAACGGCCACCGGATTCGACGCCTTAATCTGCAATTTACGCCGATCCGCTATCTTGGTCGGTACCCGGTTACGCATGACTTGCCCGCACGCAGCGGGTCCGTTCACGCCAAATCAAATCGCGAAATTCACGGGTGATGATGCAGGCCGATCGGATCGAGGATTATCTGCGGCGATTGACGCCGCTGGCGCGCGGCAACCTCCTGACCGAGCTTGAGCGGCTGGAAGTCTGCGGCAGCGAAATCCCCGGTTCCGCGGAGATCCTGGCCAAGTTGCGCGCGGAATTCCGCAAGGACGGGTCGACTCAAAATCGCCGCGACAATCCCTCGCGGTATTTTTTCGCACCGCTGGAGCCGCTGCTCGTTGACGGCGCTCCCGACCACGACAATTCAGGCCGCATACTGCGCGGTTCGCTGTCTCCGATCTGGGAGTGGATCAGCCGAGATCTGCTGCCGACGATGACACGCGACTATATCGGCGAGATCAACAGACTCATCACCGCCGACGATCCGCGCAAGGCGCGGCAGGTTGCCGCGGTGTTCCAGACCAAGATCGTCAAATCGCTCGAGGGCACGCTCGGCTCGCCGGGCGGCGCCGATCAGGCCCGAACCAAACTCGCGACCTATACGGCTTCCCGCGCGGCCTACAGCGACCTGAGCGGGATGCTATGCGTGCTGCGCGCGCGCGATGCCCTGTCGAAGTTCAGCGATGCGCTGCCGGCCACTATCGAAAAGTTCGCTGACGCGCGGGTCTCCAAGATAACGGCGTTGCTGGATGCGCTTGGAAAAGATCACGCCGACGCAATTCCCTTTGCACTGGCGTTAGTGGCGGGGCGGCTCCGGACGCCGTGGCAATTGATCCGGCTCGCCACCAAGGCCGCGCCCAGCAAGAACGCTGCGGACATCGCCACCACCCCCTATGCGATCACGGTCTCGATGGTGCTGGACCGGTTGGACGACAAGCGGTCGGCGTTGCGCATTGCACTCAGGAATAACCGGGTGCTCGTCGCCAAGGATATTCTCATCGATATCTACGAGACTGAACACGCCTTGCGGGTCCGGATCGATTTACTCGATGAAACCGTCTGGGGGCAGCGGCTCGACAGTTTGATGAGCGCGATCACCGCCCTGGTGGAAGCCGAGGTAAGCCGGTTTCCCGACAAAATCGGCCATGTTCTGGGATCGCGCAGCCTGCGCAGCTATCAATCCCTCACCGGACGCCTGACCTATCTGGCGTGGAAGGGGCGCGATGCCATGCACAACGGAGCGGTCTTTTGCAGGAAGCTGATCCGCCCGGCCTGACGAATCTCGCGCATGAGCGGGCTTGCTCCGCATTTATTTGCATTTCGGCGGATGCCGGCCGGAACCCGGAGACGCGGCCGCACGTTTCCTTTCCAAACGATCCACGTTAGCTTTGGGGAGCGACTTCGCCGGAGAGCCCCCCATGACAACATCCAATGTCGACGCCATCGCGCTCACCCCTTCCGAACATCAAATTCAGCTTCGCCGGGCCGTCATCGCCTCCACCATCGGGACCGCGATCGAGTGGTATGACTTTTTCCTCTACAGCACCGTCACCGGCCTCGTCTTCGCCAAGCTGTTTTTTCCTCACTCGGACCCCTGGGTCGGGACGCTCGAGGCCTTCGCCATCTATGCCGTCGGCTTCGTCGCCCGCCCGGTCGGCGCCGCCATCTTCGGGCATTACGGCGACCGCATCGGCCGCAAGTCGACCCTGATCGCGACGCTGATGCTGATGGGGCTTGCCACTTTCGCAGTGGCGCTGGTCCCGACCTATGCGAGCATCGGCGTCTGGGGCGCGGTGATCCTCACCGTGCTGCGCTTCATCCAGGGTGTCGGCGTCGGCGGCGAATGGGGCGGTTCGGTGCTGATGTCGATGGAATGGGCGCGCGGCGACAAGTCGCGCGGGCTGATCGCCTCCTGGCCGCAATTTGGCGTTCCTTGCGGACTTTTCCTCGCCAATCTCGCGGTACTCGCTTTCAGTCAAATGTCCGGTGAGCAGTTTCTCGCCTGGGGCTGGCGGATCCCGTTCGCGCTTAGCCTCGTGCTGGTCGGCGTCGGCCTCTACATCCGGCTCGGCATCCTGGAGACGCCGGTGTTCGCCAAGCTGCTGGCCGAGCGCAAGGTGGACCGCACCCCGATGCTGACGGTCATCAAGCAGCATCCCAAGGAAATCCTGCTCTCCGCGCTGGCCCGCATGGCCGAGCAGGCGCCGTTCTATATCTTCACCGCCTTCATCTTTTCCTACGGCATCGGGACGCTGCACGTCTCCCGCAACTTCCTGCTCACGGCGGTGCTCGCGGCCTCGATGCTGTCGTTCATCTCGATTCCGCTGTTCGGTCATCTGTCCGACCATATCGGCCGCAAGAACATGTACATGATCGGCGCGGTGGTGACCGGCCTGTTCGGTTTCATCTATTTCGGGATGCTGAACACCGGCTCGGAGGCGGTGATCTTTCTGGCGGTGATCCTCTCGCTGGTTCCGCACGACATGCTGTACGGTCCGCAGGCGGCGTTGATCGCCGAAAGCTTCACCGGCCGGCTGCGCTATAGCGGCTCCTCGCTCGGCTATCAGCTTGCATCGATCATCGCCGGAGGCCCGGCGCCGCTGATCGCGACGTGGCTGTTCGGGACCTACCATTCATCCTATGCGATCGCGATCTACATCGCGATTTGCGCCGTGATCACGCTGATCGCAACCGCGCTGATGACCGACTACACCGGCAAGGACATTTCCGGGGAATACCAGCCGCGGTGACTTCAAAATAATAAAGCCCGCCGACTTGGCCGGCGGGCTTTACCTCATGTCGCTTGGAGCATGATCCGGAAAAGTGGATACCGGCTTTCCCTCGCGACAAACGCGAAGCGTTTGCGTGGAGATCATGCCT
>JAJYAH010000177.1 GCA_021779635.1 Pseudomonadota bacterium
GAGATATTCATCGCGAATAAAAGATAAAGCTGGCGATGACGAGCATTGCCGTCACCGCCAGCATTTGCGCAAGCGCTTCCGAGGTCGCCCTTTTGGTGGCTTCCTTCATGCAGTTCTCCCTAGACCCTGTCTCCCTAGACTTGGGCATGACTCATCGCTGCGCGGGAGCGCGAACGACGTCCGGAATTTTACTCGGAACACCCCACGACGAGTATTCGCTGGATTGAGTCCCCACTCACGCGAACATCGACTGCGTCAGGGTCGAACAGCAATGCGGCGGCATTTTGGCTCGCATGCAGCCGGTTTATGCGCGCGTGATGGAATTTTGAAAGCGATTTTCGGGCGTGGCGCCGGATCGCAAGCGGCCGCAGAGCTGTTGCTCCGACATCGCCGGCTCGATAGAGCGTTTTTCCAGCGAAGCGGATACCGGTTCGCGTCAAGAAAACGCGTCGAATAAGGACATAGAGCCTCCGTTCCGATTCCATCGGAACAGAAAAGGCTCTAATGTTTTGGATCGAACCTGCGATTTCAATCAAGCTGGTAGAACAAGTCACGGAAACCCAAGGTGAATCATGGCCCGTATCGACTATTGCGATACTTCGAAATCGAATGAACGCACCCGCGAAATCCTGGACAAGAACCGCAACGCCAATATCTTCCGGATGATGGCGCACTCGCCGAGTTATTTTGAGCAATATTGCCGGCTCGGCGGCGCCATCCGCCACCGCGGCGAACTGGATCCGGTGGTCCGGGAACTCGCCATCACCCGCACCGGAATCCTGTGCGAGGCGCCCTATGAAATCGCCGCGCACAAGCGGATCGGCAAGAATGTCGGCGTGACCGACGAGCAAAACGCCGCACTGGAAAACTGGAAATCGGCCACCTGCTTTAACGAACTGCAGCGCGCAGCGCTCGCCTTTACCGACGAGATCGTCAATCTGCGCCGTCCGACCGACGCGACATTCAACGCCATTGCCGCAAAACTGACGCCGGCCGCATTGATTGAACTGCAGCTCTCGGTCGGTTTCTACATCATGACGTCGAAGTTTCTGGAAACCTTCGGCATCGATATGCAGCCCGTGACGGAAGTGGTTTGAATGATCGATCGCTTTCTGGGCGCGAATGCAGCGTGCCTCGCAGGCGCGTCAGTGAACCAGGCGTCAGTGGCCCCTGGCAGCGTAGATCTGATAAAATGTGACGACGATCTCGAATGCGATCAACACCACGACAATCAATTCGAGGCGCAGCGAGCGGCGGGTGTCGATGATGTCGGCGAGCGTGTCGGCGGTATCGGCGACCACGGCGAGCTTGCGGTTGAGCGTGTCGACGCGCTCCTTGAGTTCGTATTCGTCTTCAAGCCGGGCATAAAGCCGCTCCAGGTCGGGGCGATCCCACAGCGCATCCGGCTTTTCTCCGACTGCGACGCGGCCGGATACCCGGTGCTGGACCAGCAGCGCATTTCCGATCAGTTGCAAAACGCCTTTTCGGTCCCTCCGGGTTGCTCCGTGATCGGCCAGTTCCTTGGCGAACGGTTCGATGATCTCGAATACCTTCGCGACCTGGCGTTCGTCATCGGCCAGCGCGACGCTCTTCGCCAGCACGTCGGCGATGACAAGAAGCCGTTCCAGCAACATGTCCCGCAGTTGAATCGGTCCTCCGGCCTGAACCTGATCCTCATTTCCACCGGCGAATGCGACAACCGCGGTTTCTTCGTCGAAACGTTCGAGCTTGCCGCCGACCCGGGGCTTCAGCCTTTCCAGAAAGGCGGCTTCATCTTCAGCCGAAAGGCCGATCAGCACCGCGACGCCATAGCGAAAGAGAACGGCGATGCCGGCCTTCCCGACCCGGATCGTGAGCGGGACCGCCGAAAGAGCTTCATTTTCGAAGCCCATGGTATTGATGCGGTCGCCAAGATGCAGGGCGTGCGCGGTAACCCGTGTCCCGATTTCGGCCGAAATGAATTCGGGTTTGGTCATCCCGCCGTCTCCTCGGGCTTGCAGGCTTCGAGGACAGCCTATCATCGCGGCAAGCTGCAGCCAAACAAGCCGCTCGCCGCAGCACCGATACCGGCTCTATTGAGGTGACGGAGGCGCGGGAATATGCGGATATTTATGTTCGGCCGACAACACCAACCGATAAGCTCTCATCCGGCGGTCTCGCCAGGATTCCAGCAGGCCGCCGCAAACCGCGCATTCGGCCTGGCCTGAGCTTCCTTGTGCCGAAGTGGACTCGGCAACTTCATAGATCGATCCACAGGACCGGCAGGTAAAGTCTGATATTTTCATCGAATCATACGCTTTTGATCACGGCGCATTGTTATCAGGTAATGCGCCGTTAGTAAGGACGCCGTCGGTAGCGGCGTGCTTTTTTCGAGACTTCCATGATTTCTGTGCAAGCAAATATGAAGTGCCGGTTGCCGCAAGCCAGTGCTCGCCTTTTGGGCAACGCGCGGACGCGGAGCTGGCACGCAAAAAAAGCTCTGCCAGTTCTGGATGCTCGATGAATCGCACAACAGCCAGGCCGAGCGTTCAATCTCGGCGGATCTGCAAGTGCTTCGCAACATCGCCGTCGGACACACGCGGCCGTAGGTCGGGTCGGCGTCCTTCAACCGGCGGTCTTTGCCCCCGCCCGCTCGCAGTCGACCATAAAATCGCGCGTGATCGGCACCGCCTCACGTCTGGTCGACAGCAGCAATTGAAACACCATGTGAGAGCCATGCAGGAATTCGAGTTCCACGGCGGCGAGATAGAATTCCCACATCCGGCAGAAACGTTCGTTATAGATCGCCGCGGCCTTGGCTCTGTTCGCGGCGAAGCGCTCGCGCCAGTGTTTCACGGTGTAGCGATAATGCAGCCGCAGTACTTCCATGTCGTCGCACCACAGACCGCAGCGCTCCGTAGCCGCAAAGGTCTCGGATAGCGCCGGCACGTAGGCGCCGGGAAAGATGTATTTGCGGATGAAGGGGCCGGTGGTGCCGGGCTGCGACATCCGGCCGATGCAATGGATAAAGGCATAGCCATCAGGCGCCAGGAGTTCGCGGATCTTGAGGAAGTATTCGTCAAAATGTCCGATGCCGACATGCTCCATCATGCCGACCGAAACCACCCGGTCAAACTGGCCGGTGAGCTGGCGATAGTCCAACTCGCGAAACTCGACGCGATCGGAGACGCCGGCGGTCTCGGCATGAACGCGGGCTATCTTGATCTGCTCGGGTGAAACATTGATGGCGGTGACACGGGCGCCGGTTTCGCGCGCCAGATGAATGGCAAAGCCGCCCCAGCCGGAGCCGATCTCGGCGACGGTCATGCCTGGCTTTAATTGCAGCTTGCTGGTGGCGTGGATCAGCTTGTTGCGCTGCGCCTGTTCGAGCGTTTCATGCTCGGGGTCTCGAAAATAAGCGCAGGAATATTGCATCTGATCGTCGAGGAACAGACGGTAAAGTTCGGTCGAGATGTCGTAGTGGTGGCGGGCATGGGCGGCGGCAAGCCCGATCGGATTGGCCTGATGCCAGCGGCGCAGGCCGCGCCACACCCGCCGCATCAGCTTCTGGGAACCATACGAGTAGAGCCCGGCGCGGTTGACCGAGAACAGCAGCAGAAAATCATGGATCTCGGAACCGTCCTCCAGTGTCAGCCCGCCGTCCATATAGGCTTCGGCGGCGTATAATTCGGGATTGATGAACAGCTTGGTATAGAGCTTGCGATCGTGCAGGTGGATAGCGACATCAGGCCCCGGCAGGTGTTCACCGAAGACATGGACTTTGCCGTCGGCGTCGCGGACCCGCAGGGTGCCCTGGCGGATGAAGCGTCGAAGCAGATTGGACAACAAGCGCACGTGGCAGTCCTCCGCGATGGCCGCAAGTCTCTTTACCAGTGTACTCGAAAGAGGTCACGCGAGGCTGAACGAGGCCGCTCGTACGATCTTACCAGTCGCGCTTCGGATCATCAAAGTCCACGCCTTAATTCTCCGTCAGCAGATTCACTTTTGTGTTAGCCACGATCAGGCGATCGGCGAGCAGCTGTGCCAGATTGCGCATGATCCGTTCGCCGGTCCGCGGATGCGCCTCGCGAAAGCGCTCGAAATCGCGCAGCGGCACTTCGAAGGCAGTCACGGAGTTGTCGGCCAGCACATTGGCGGAGCGGTGCGCTTCCAGCAGCGCCATTTCCCCGAACGCCATGCCGGCCGTGAGGGTCGCGAGCCTGACCCCGCTCGGCAACGTGACGTGGACGACGCCGCTTTTGAGAAAGAACAGCGACAGCGGGGGCTCTTCCGCAGCAATGATCCTTTGTCCCGGCAGATAGGTTTGCGTCGTGCCAAGTGCGGCGAGCGCTTCGAGTTCCGCCGCCGTCAGCCCGGCCAGCAGCGCCTGTTCGGAAAGCTCGGTCACTTCCATGGAGTCGATGGCGCCGCCGTGCCGATAGATCACCTGGTCCTCGGCCCATTCGATGGCGTCGTCGAGCAGATGGTAGTTGCGCAAATTCGAGATGCCGTCGGCCCATTCACTGATCGCCTGCCATTCGGGAGACGGACGCTTGATGCCGGACAGGATCACCGTGACATTGAATGCGGCCAGCTCGCGGAAACCCTCGGTGAACAGGCGGGCGCCAGCCCGCGTCATCGCCGCAACGCGGCGCAGGTCAAAAATGACGAATTGCGGACGAGGCCTGGCTGCGAGCTGTCGCGACAGGTAGTCGACATTGGAGAATGTCAGCGTGCCCACCAGTTCGATGACACGGACGTCGTGGTGGTGCGCGGCCAGAATTCTCTGCTCATGCGGCCGCCGGCTGCGGCGCGACGAGCTTTCGCCGATGTTGTAGTCGGCGATGATGCTGTTGCGCGCGTCGTCGCTGCGATTAAGCATGTGCAGATCGTAATGGGACGACAGCGCCTCGCAGACCTTGATGCCGCGCACGCTGTTGCCATGGCTGTCGAGCCGCGGCGAGTAGCTGCCGAGCCCGAGCCGCGCCGGCAGCGCCGCCAGGATGCCGCCGCCGACGCCGCTTTTGGCGGGAATGCCGACGCGATAAATCCATTCGCCGGCATAATCGTACATGCCGGAGCTGGTCATCACCGAAAGCGTCCGCGAGATGGCGTAGGGGGTCATGACCTGCTCGCCGGTCACCGGGTTGGTGCCGCGATTGGCGAGCGTCGCGGCCATGATCGCGATATCGCGCGCCGTCACCAGAACGGCGCATTGCCGGAAATAGACCTCCAGCACCGCGCCGACATGATCCCTGATGACATTGGCGTTGCGCAGCAGATAGCCGATGGCGCGGTTGCGGTCGCCGGTCGCACTTTCGGATGCATATACGGCTTCGTCGATGCCGAGCTCGCGCCCGGCAAACCGGCCCAGCGCCTGACGGATATATTCGAACGCGCCGTCGCCCTTGGCTTCATGGATCAGAGCGGAGCAGGCGATCGCGCCGGCGTTGACCATCGGATTGAAGGGATGGTTTTCGGCATTGAGACGGATCGAATTGAAGGGATCGCCCGACGGCTCGACGCCGATCGCCTTTTCCACCCGCGCCGCGCCGAGCGTATCCAGCGCCAGTGCGAACACGAAGGGCTTCGACATCGACTGGATCGTAAAAGGTATCCGGCTGTCGCCGACCTCGTAGACGTGCCCGTCGAGGGTAGCAAGGCTGATGCCAAAATGATCGGGATCGGCCTTGAAGAGCTCCGGGATATAGTTGGCGACCGCGCCGTCGGTCACGCCGGAAAAATCCATCTGGCAGGTGAAGAGGAAGCGGAGCAAAGGCGGTTTCGAGGCGGCCCAGCTGTTGGCTTTTGGGGCCGCGGCCGGATGCGGGATACTCATGTTGGGTCCTGCCGTGCGATCCTGTTCGCGCGGCTGGATGTTACGTCGCCCCGGCAAGCGCCGAAACCGGTCTGATGGTGTTTTATGCGGCAGGCGGTGGGCAGCGATAAAGCGTTCAGGTCTCGAGGATGGCGAGGACCTGTCCTTCGGCGACCACGTCGTCAAGGCTGACGAGAATCGATTTGAGCTTGCCTGCGGCCGGCGAAGCCACCGGGATTTCCATCTTCATGGCTTCGACAAATACGATGTCGTCGCCATCGCCAACGGTTCCTCCGATTTCGACGGGAAGCGCGCAAACGCGTCCCGCCACCTCGGTCACAATCTTGATTTCTGGCATTCCGTTCCTCGGGGCACCGTCTGACGGGCGATGGCCCTCGCGAACGGCTTTTTGTTGTGGCCGCAGATTGCCTGAGGTAGCTTGTTCTGCAAGTGGAATTTTATTCCGTATGACGGAATGTTTGGCATAGCATGGGACGGCGTTCGGAGCGGCTCAGCAGAGAAGGAAAACTCGCCAGCGATCTGGCGGGCGAAGGCGATATTATTCAGGTGGTGTCGCGCGCCTTCGACATCTTGCGCTGCTTCGAGGGCCACGAGGCGCGGCTCGGCAACCTGGAAATTTCCAATCGCTGCGGGCTGCCGCGGTCGACGGTGTCGCGCCTGACCCACACGCTGACCCGGATGGGCCAACTCGTCTATCTGCCCCGCGACCAGAAATATCGTATCGGTCCGAGCGCGGTAGCGATGAGCACCTCGATGATGCGCGGGCTGCAGTTGCGCAACCTGATCCGGCTGCGATTGCAGGATGTCGCCGAACAATTGCCGGGAACCGTCGGCTTCCTGATCCCCGACCGCTTCCATCTGGTCTATCTCGAATTTGCGCGCGCGGCCAACGCGCTCGGTCTGCATGAAACGACCGGCAGCCGGATTGCCATGGCGAGCACGGCCGCGGGCCATGGCTACACGGCGGCGCTCGATACCGATGTCGGCGACGCCTTGCTGGCGGAAATGGAACGCGAGATTCCGGAAGACGCCAAGCTGCTGCGGCCGCGCATCGAGAGCAACCGCCGTTTTTTGCGCGAGCATGGTTATGTCGTGGCCTGCGGTCTGTGGAGTCCGCATATCAACGGTCTCGCCGTGCCGCTGTGGTCTCCGCAATATCAAACATTCGTGGTGGTCACGATCGGTCTTCTATCCGCCATGTATGACGAGCCGCGGCTGCACAAGGAGGTCGCCCCGCCGCTTCTGGAATTGAGCGCTGCGATCGGCGGCATGCTGGAGGGTGCCGACGATCTCTTCAGTAATCGGATCGAGAGCAAGGCGCTTCCGGTGCCAACGCATAACAATAAGATCATCACGACGGAGGATACGCATGAACTGGAAGCCGGAACTCGACGACCTCGCCCGGCGCGAAGCGTTCGCGCGCGAGATGGGAGGCGTTGACAAGGTCAAGCGGCAACGCGACCAGGGCCGGCTCACGGTTCGCGAGCGCATCGACAGACTGGTCGATCAGAAAAGCTTCCACGAGATCGGCGCGATTTCCGGTATAGCCGAATATGACGAGAGCGGCGAACTCACCAATCTGACGCCGGCGAACTGCGTGTTCGGCCGCGGCAAGATCGATGGCCGGCCGGTGGTCGTGGTCGGCGACGATTTCACCGTGCGTGGCGGCTCCGCGGATGCCTCGATCTCGGCCAAGCCGCTGATGGCCGAGGAGATGGCGCATGACTTTCGCCTGCCGATTATCCGCATGATCGAAGGCTCCGGCGGCGGCGGCTCGGTGAAGACCATCGAGACAAAGGGGGCGGCCAATCTGCCTGGCGGCATCGGTGGCACGCGCTGGTACTCGTACACAACGGCGAACATGGCCCGCGTGCCGGTGGTCGGGTTGGGGCTCGGCTCGGTCGCAGGGTTGGGAGCGGCGAGGCTGGCGGCCAGCCACTATTCCGTCATGACCAAGAATTCGGCGATGTTCGTTGCCGGTCCGCCGGTGGTGAAACGTCTCGGTCAGGATCTCACCAAGCAGGAGCTTGGCGGCGCCGATATCCAGACCCGCGCCGGCGGCGTCGATCATGCGGTCGATACCGAGGAGGAAGCCTTCGCCTGCGCCAGGCGCTTCCTCTCTTATCTGCCGTCGTCGGTCTATGAATTGCCGCCGACACTTCCCTGCAGCGACGATCCCGAGCGCGCGGAGGAATCGCTGATGAAGGCGGTGCCGCGCAACCGCCGCCAGGTCTACAAGATGCGGCCCATCATTGACGCCGTCGTCGACAAGGGCTCGTTCTTTGAGATGGGTGCGAATTTCGGCCGCTCGATCATCACCGGCTTCGCCCGCCTCGAGGGCCGGGCCGTGCTGCTGCTTGCCAGCGATCCCTTTCACTACGGCGGATCATGGACCACGGAAGCCTGCCAGAAGGTGGTGCGGTTCGTCGATCTTGCCGAGACCTTCCATCTTCCCGTGGTCTATCTGATGGATTGTCCGGGCTTCATGATTGGGCTCGAGGCCGAGAAGGCGGCAACCATCCGCCACGGGGTGCGCGCCATGGCCGCGGTCAACCAGACCACGGTGCCCTGGTGCACCATCATCGTGCGCAATTCCTTTGGCGTCGCAGGCGTCGTGCATCAGCCGGCGGATCGCTTCTCACTGCGCTATGCGTGGCCATCGGCCTATTGGGGCTCGCTGCCGCTGGAAGGCGGCATCGAAGCGGCCTACCGCGCCGACATCGACGCCGCCGAGGATCCGAAAGCCAAGCTGAAGGAGATCGAGGATCGTCTCAACAAGCTGCGCTCGCCGTTTCGTTCGGCGGAACGGTTCTGGGTCGAGGAGATCATCGACCCGCGCAAGACCCGTTCGCTGCTGTGCGAATTTGCGCGGCTGGCCGAACCGATCCGCACGCCCGGGCTCGCGACCAACATGACGATCAGGCCGTGAGAGGCGAGTAGCGAGTAGACCATCTCTATTCGCTGTTCGCCATTCGCTATTCGCCGCCTTACGCCGCCGTCCGAACCAGCTTCACGGGCCGCGACATGGCGAGCGTAAACAGCGCTGCGAGGATGCAGAGCGCGCCGGCCGCAAAGAACGCCGGCAGGTAACTCAACAGCAGCGTGCGCGACAGCCCGGCGCCGAATGCCGCGGTGGCGGCCCCCAATTGATGGCCGGCGAAGATCCAGCCAAACACCAGATTGGCGCGCTCCGGCCCGAACCGCTGCGCGGTAAGCCGCACCGTCGGCGGCACGGTTGCAATCCAGTCGAGGCCGTAGAACATCGCAAACAGCGACAGGCCGTAGAACGAAAAATTGGTGAACGGCAGCAACAACAGCGACAGGCCGCGCAAGCCGTAATACCAGAACAGCAGATATCGGTTGTCGTAACGGTCTGACAGCCAGCCTGAAGCGATGGTGCCGAAGAAATCGAATACGCCCATGGCGGCGAGCAGGCCGGCGGCCTGAACCTGCGGGATGCCGAAATCGAGGCACATCGGAATTAAATGCACCTGGATCAGGCCGTTGGTGCTGGCGCCGCAGATGAAGAACGTAAAAAACAGAATCCAGAACGTCCGCGTCTTGGCGGCATCGCGCAGCGTGCCAAGTGCTGCCGCCATGATCGGCGCGTTGCTGGGCGGCGGCGCCGGCAAAGGCTGCGTGCCGTCGTCGCCGAATGGCCGCAGGCCGACATCGCCGGGACGATCGCGCATGAGCATCAGCACCGCAAAGGCCGCAACGCCGAGCATGACGCAGATCAATCCCAGCGCGATCCGCCAGCCCATCCGTTCGGTGATGCTGGCGAGCAGCGGCAGGAACACCAATTGCCCGGTGGCGACGCTGGCGGTGAGAATTCCAACCACCAGACCACGCCGCGCGGCGAACCAGCGCGCCGCGATGGTCGCGCCCAGCACCAAGGCGGTCATGCCGGTGCCGATGCCAATCACGACACCCCATAGCAGCATCAATTGCCATAGCTTCGTCATGCCCAAGGAGACAACAAGCGCCGAGGCCACGATCAGCAATGCCGACAGCGTCACATTGCGGAGGCCGTAGCGGTTCAATAGCGCGGCGGCGAACGGCGCCATCAGCCCGAACAGGATGAAGCGGATCGACAGCGCCGAGGAAATCTCCGCAGTGGTCCAGCCGAATTCATGTTGCAGCGGCACGATGAACACACCGGGCGCGCCGACAGTGCCGGCGGTAATCAGCGCGGTGAGGAAGGTCACGGCGACCATCACCCAGCCGTAATGGATATTACGGCGGGTGAGGACAGCAGACAGCCAGTTGGAGATCATTGAGTCTCTGAAAATTTTACTTGGAAGGTTTGCGTGATGCGGTTGATCTGCACATCCTAGCGTAACGACCGCGCGACATAAATGCCATAGTTCCCTCGTTTTAGGACATGGCCGTAACGCTAGTGCGAGATACGCTCCACGGCGATCGCGGTCGCTTCACCGCCGCCGATGCACAAGGCGGCGACGCCGCGCTTGAGGTTTTGCGCTTCGAGGGCGTGAAGCAGCGTCACGATCAGGCGGGCGCCGGTGGCGCCGATCGGATGGCCGAGCGCACAGGCGCCGCCATTGATATTCAGCTTCTCTCTGGGAATGCCGAGATC
>JAJYAH010000178.1 GCA_021779635.1 Pseudomonadota bacterium
GGCCCATCGCGACAACGCCGACAGCATCGAGGATCAGATCTTCTCGGAAAAATACCTGCTTGAGAGGCCGTTGCTGGCGGCGATCCGCCGCGACAAGCCGCCGGTGCTGCTGATCGACGAAATCGATCGCGCCGACGACGAGTTCGAGGCGTTCTTGCTCGAGCTGTTGTCCGACTTCCAGGTCTCGATCCCCGAACTCGGGACAATTACCGCGACCACGATCCCGCATGTGGTCCTGACCTCGAACGGCACCCGCGAACTTTCCGACGCGCTGCGGCGCCGCTGTCTCTATCACTATGTCGATTATCCCGATGTGGATCGCGAGGCGCGCATCATCATGGCGCGGATCGCGGGCGCCGGGGCGTCGCTGTCATTGCAGATCGCGCGGCTGGTCGAGAACATCCGCAAGGAGGAACTCCGCAAGGTGCCCGGCGTTGCCGAGACGCTGGACTGGGCGGCGGCGCTGGTCGGGCTCAACGTGCGAGACCTGCACGATTCCCCCGAGATCGTGCACGAGACCCTGATGTGCCTGCTCAAGACCCATGAGGACAAGTCGCGCGTCACGCGCGAGGTCACCGAACGTCTGCTGGGGAAGGTCGCATGAGCTGCTGTGGCGCCAGCCCGGACTACAGGGAGATCGACGAGGTCTCGCGCCTTGTCTCGGCAAGGCTCGCGGCCTTTCTCAAGACCCTGCGCGACAACGCCTTCATTGTTGGGCTGCATGAAGGCCAGGACGCCGCCGCCTTGATGGCCGCAGGCTATGCCGAAAGGCCCGGACTGTTGCGGGTCGCGTTCAAGCATCTGTTCTCGGCGCGGAAATCCGACTGGGACCGGTTCGACGGGCTGTTCGACGCATTCTGGCTCGGCCGCCGCGTCAAATCGCGGTCGATCACCACGGGGTCGGCGAAGCCGGCCAGCAATCCGTCGCTGAAAAGCCTGCAGGACTCTCAATCCGAACGCGCCGGAAGCGAGACGGCGACGGACCAGGTTCCGTCCCCCGACGAGGCGGCGGAGGATCGTGCCGGCGAAGGCCGCATGGAAGGCGCGTCGCGCGCCGACAACCTGGCCGAGGTCGATTTCCGCAAGCTGGCCGATCCCGACCAGATCGAACAGGCCCACGCCGCGGCGGCGCGGCTGGCGAAGATCATGCGCACCCGGCTGACACGGCGCGATCTGGCGCGGCGGCGCGGCTACCGGCTCGACCTGCGAAGAACCATCCACAGCAATATCAGCCATGGCGGCGTGCCGATCAGCCTCGTCAGGCGCCAGCGCAAGACAAAGCCGCTGCGGTTGATCATGCTGCTCGACGCCTCCGGCTCGATGAGCATGTACACCGGCGTGTTCCTGCGCTTCATCCACGGCGTGCTGGACGAGTTTCGAGAGGCCGAGGCATTCCTGTTCCACACAAGGCTCGCTTATGTGTCCGACGCGATGAAGGAAAAGGATCCGGTGCGGGCGCTCGACCGCTTGTCGATCATGGCGCAAGGTGCCGGCGGCGGCACCCGGATCGGCGAAAGCCTGCAGACCTTCAACCGCTGGCACGCCGCGCGGGTGATCCATTCGCGCAGTTGCGTGATGATCGTGTCCGACGGTTACGAGACCGGCGATGCGGCGCTGCTCGGCCGCGAGATGGCGGCGCTCGCCCGGCGCTGCCGCCGCATCGTCTGGCTCAATCCGATGATGGCATGGCACGGCTATGCGCCGGAGGCTGCCGGCATCAAGGCGGCGCTGCCGTACATCGATCTCTACGCGCCCGCCAATACGCTGAAAAGCCTGGCCGAGCTTGAACCCTATCTGGCTGAGCTGTGAGCGAGGCGCCCGAGGAGACGTCCATGACCAAACATGTCGAGGTAATGGAGCTGGTGGCCGAGCTCAAGGCCGCCGAGCAGGCCTTCGTTCTCGCCACTGTGGTGCGCACGGTGTCGGTGACCGCCGCCAAGGCCGGCGCCAAGGCGATCATCCGCCCCGACGGCAGCATCGTGGCGGGGTGGATCGGCGGCGGCTGCGCGCGCGGCGCGGTGCTCAGGGCCGCGCGCGAGGCGCTTGCCGATGGCGAGCCGCGGATGGTTTCGGTGCAGCCGGAAAACCTGTTGGCCGAACTCGGCGTCAGGCCCGGCGAGAACCGCGACGGCGTGCGCTTTGCCCAGAACATGTGCCCGAGCAAGGGCACCATGGACATTTTCGTCGAGCCGGTATTGCCGCATCCTTCGCTGGTCGTTCTCGGCGCGAGTCCGGTGGCGATGTCGCTGGCGGGACAGGCGCGGCAGCTAGGCTACCATGTCACCATCGCGGCGCCCGCGGCCGATCGTGCTTCCGAGCCCGACGCCCATGTCATCATCGACGGATTCGAACTGCGCCATCTCAACGACGCCCGGCGCTTTGTCGTGATCTCGACGCAAGGCAAGGGCGACGAGGCCGCGTTGAAGGCTTCGGTCGGGATCGATGCCGCGTACCACGCCTTCGTCGGCAGCCGCCGCAAGATGGCCGCGCTGCGCGAGAAACTGATCGGCGAAGGCATCGCGGCCGCGGCACTCGATCGAATCAAGGCGCCGGCCGGCCTCGACCTCGGCGCCATCACGCCGGAGGAAATCGCGATGTCGATCCTGGCTGAAATCACCACCCTGCGAAGGCGCGGACAGCGCGCCCCGCTGACGTTGCAAACCCCCTGAGGAAATTCAACCATGCAGATGAACGACAGCCAGCGCATTCCTGCGTCCAGGGACGAAGTGTGGGCGGCGCTCAACGATCCGGAAGTGCTGAAGAAATGCATTCCGGGATGCCAGAACCTCGAAATGTCCTCGCCGACCGAAATGACCGCGACCGTGGTGTTCAGGGTCGGGCCGGTCAAGGCAACCTTCGGCGGCAAGGTCACGCTGTCCGATCTCGACCCGCCGAACAGCTATCGCATTTCCGGCGAGGGATCCGGCGGCGTGGCGGGATTTGCCAAGGGCGGCGCCGCGGTGCGTCTGGAATCCGAAAGCCCTGAGGTCACGATCCTGCATTACGAGGTTGACGCGCAGATCGGCGGCAAGCTGGCGCAGCTCGGCCAGCGGCTGATCGATTCCACCGCCAGGAAACTTGCCGGCGAGTTCTTTGCCGCGTTCGGTGCGGTCGTCGGCGGGACGGTGGATGCGCCAGCGGAGCCGGAGAGTGGCAAGAAAAGCTGGATCGCCAAGCTGACAGGCGCGGCCTAGTTTCGTCATGGCGAAGCCCGCTCTCGGCCCATGATTACGATTCCGACCGTTCGATCGCGGCCACCTTCCAGTCGCTGCCGGGTGCGAGCTTCGTCGTCAACGGCGGAGCGCAGGCCTCCGACTCCGCGCTCGTCACCGCCGCGCTGGCAAAGATATGCCTGAACGGCTGGTCCGCTGAGGGCGAGTTCTCCGATATGACGCGCTCTTACGCCGGCAAGGGCGCGATACGCGTGGTGATCGCGCCGTCGCGGGCGTGCTGCAAAAACCGGATTTGCTGAAGCAATTCAAGCTGTTTCTACCTGTCCAGTCTCGGCAGCAAAAATATTCCCGTTCCCTTTTGACCCAAATCACCTGCATATCCCTCGCCGTCCCGGCCCACACCGAGGGGCGTTTCGCGATCGTCACGGACGTAGGGCACGGGATGCGGTGGACGCAGGCGGCGCGTTGACGAAGGCGCTTGGCTGCGGACGGCGAAGTCGTGTGGTCCTGACGCCCCGACGCTGGCGTCAAGTTGGTGAAAGGCGATGTCGGCCCTAACGGGCGCGACACGCCGACTTCACCGGCGAGGGTGGCAAAAAAGCCCGGTCACCCGGGAGAGCGCGAAGGAAACCGTTAAAACCCTTGCGCGGGGAATGCCGGGTGATTCCGGCGTGACCGTGGTGACTAACTCGCGTGTTTTTTCACCACGCGAGGCTGCGGGCGCATCGGGCGCCCGGCATTCCCTGCGCCCTCTGATTTCAGAAGGCCGAAGGTTTCGTGCACAACTCGGGCGCATCGTGCCGCGAGAAGGCGGATTTATGTCCGACGTCATTGCGAGGAGCGAAGCGACGAAGCAATCCATTCCTTAGCGAGATGGATTGCTTCGCTTCGCTCGCAATGACGGCGTTGGGACCGTCGTGGTTATTTGAAATTGTAATTGTAACTCACCCCAGCCGTCATCATCCGCCACCGGGTCGCGCGAATGTTATCAGCGCGAGCTATCGTCGCGCCCTTACGCGGAGACGTGATGCCCGCCCTAATCAAACAGGCTCGACACCGACTCTTCGGACGCGGTGCGGCCGATGGCTTCGGCGATAAGCGAGGCGATCGAGAGCGTGCGGATGTTGGGCGCGTTGCGAACCGCTTCGGTCGGCTGGATCGAGTCGGTGATGACGAGCTCTTTCAACTTGGAAGAGGTGATGCGGGCCGCCGCACCACCGGAAAGCACGCCATGGGTGATGTAGGCGTAGACTTCCTTGGCGCCGTTGGCGATCAGCGCGTCGGCGGCGTTCACCAGCGTGCCGCCGGAGTCGACAATGTCGTCGACCAGGATGCAGGTGTAGCCGGCAGCATCGCCGATCACGTTCATGACTTCGGATTCGCCGGCACGTTCGCGGCGCTTGTCGATGATCGCGAGCGGCGTGTTGATGCGCTTGGCGAGGCCGCGCGCGCGCACCACGCCGCCGACATCGGGCGACACCACCATGACGTTGGTGAGGTCGAAGCGTTCCTTGATGTCGCGCACCATCACCGGCGAGGCGTAGAGATTATCGGTTGGAATGTCGAAGAAGCCCTGGATCTGGCCGGCGTGCAAATCGAGAGTCATCACGCGGTCGACGCCGGCGCGGGTGATCAGATTGGCGACCAGCTTGGCCGAAATCGGCGTCCGCGAGCCGGATTTGCGATCCTGCCTTGCATAGCCGAAATAGGGCACCACGGCGGTGATGCGGCGCGCGGAGGCCCGGCGCAGCGCATCGGTGATGATCAGCAATTCCATCAGATGGTCGTTGGCCGGAAACGACGTCGACTGGATGATGAAGACGTCCGAGCCGCGGACGTTTTCCTGGATTTCGACAAAGATCTCCATGTCGGCGAAGCGCCGCACGATCGCCTTGGTCGGCGGCAGATGGAGCCAGCTGGCGATTTCCTGCGCCAGGGCAGGATTGGAATTGCCGGCGACGAGCTTGATGGAGCCGTTCTTGGCCGACATCGAGGCTTCTCCCCGCGCCTTGCTGGATACGACGTTCAACATCTCAAAATACCCGTGGAACCGGCGCTTGCGACGAGCGAGGTGATATCAAGGACGTACCTTGGCTGGCAACCCATCAACCCGGTTTTCCTGCGCAAAATCAGCGATCGGCGAGTAAATCTGTCGTCACCGATCACTGTAGCCGAGCGCGCTGCCGCTGCCGAGGGCGCTAACGCTGCCGAGGGCGCTAACGCTGCCGAGGGCACTGACGCTGCCGAGGGCACTGACGCTGAACGCCCCCGAGGCCGGTGCAGGCTGGTCGGCGCTTGCCACCGCCGGGCCGCGCAGCTCCGGCGCGGACGGCGCGACATCCGGAGGTGCCGTCCCGTTGATCATGCTGCTGAGGCCGCTCAATCCGGCCTGTGCGATCCGCCGCAGCAACAGGTCGTCGGCGGCGGCCCAGGGGTCGCGTCCGGCCTTGCCGGCAGGTTCCTCGCCGGAAAGGCGCAATGCGCGCTGCTGGTTACCGTCATAGACGTCCCAGACCCACGCGATGGTGGCGCGGCCGCGGCTGACTTGGGCGGCGAGATAGCTCCGCACGCGATAGGAGGCCGGCGATTCGCGCGACACGATCGACAGGCTGCGAAGCTTCGATTCGCTGTCCAGAACGCCGACCATCCGGTCGAAGACCTGCGGCGGCGGGCCATCGATGGATTCGAACGCGACCGTCGCCCCATTGCCGGCCTGGGCGAACGCCCCACTGACGGCTCCGCCGCCGGCGCAGCCGCCGAGGCCGCACGCCATCGCCAGCAGCAATATGGCAATCGCGGTACGGGGTGCAGTCCGGCCGGTCCGGAACAGGGTTACGATGGTGTCGCTCATCGCCCCGAGCGATATCGTTAAAACTCGTTAAGGTCTAGGGCAGGGACGGCACAAAGGCGAGACCAGCATGAGCAAGCCGTTGACCACGCGCCGATCATTTTCATTCAAGTCGAAGCGCTTGAAGCACTTGCAAGTTGAGGCACCGCCGCGGATGTCAGGCTTCCAGCATGATCGCGTGAACGTGGCGGCCGTAATCCGGCTCTTGCCGATGCACCGAGCGGCGGTAGCTAAAGAAGCGATCGTCGGAATAGGTATCGAGGCCGACATCGTCGATCATCAAAACCCCGGCGTTTTCGAGCCGCATCCGGATGAACCCCGCAAGGTCGAACATCGCGTGGCCCTCGCGCGCGGCGGGAAGGAAAAACAGCGCGTTCTCCGCATCGGCCTGCATGAACCGCTCGATGAATTCACCGCCCACTTCGTAACTGTGCTGGCGGATCAGGGGCCCGATGGCGGCGACCATGCCGCTTCGTTCGGCGCCGAGTTTTTCCATCGCATCGACGGTGGATTCCAGGATGCCCGTCAGCGCGCCTTTCCACCCCGCATGCGCGGCACCGATCACGCGCGCCTTCGGATCGGCCAGCAGGATCGGCCCGCAGTCGGCCGCGGTGGCGCCGATGGCAAGGCCTTCGGTGCGGGTCACGATGGCGTCGGCGCGCGGTCGCGATGCGCCCGGCCAAGGGCCGGTCGCCACCACGACATCGGCAGAATGGGTCTGATGCACGCTGAGAAGATGCGCCGGCGCCACGCCGATCTGCTCGGCCATCCGGCGGCGGTTTTCGGCGACATGCGTGGGATCGTCCTTCGAGCCGATGCCGCCATTGAGGCTGGCATAGATGCCGCCGGAGACGCCGCCGTCGCGGGTGAAGAACGCATGGCGCAGGCCGGGAATGGCCGAAAGCAGCGGCGATCCCGGCGTCATGCCAGCTCCGTCTTGTCGATCGGCTCATGATCGCTCAGCCCCGCCAGCGTGGTCAGGTTCGGTTCCGAGATCGCGACCACCTTGAACATCGAGCCCATGCCGCCGCGTCCGCCGCCGACCAGCCGCTTCAGCGCGCCGGAAATGTCCTCGGAAACCTCGGGCGTGCTCTTCGCCATCAGGGTGACCGCGCGGGTTTCGATGCCGAGTCGCGTGAGGAACTCGCCCTGCGGCACCGGGCCGTGGATGCGGGCGCCGACGTCGTCGGCGGCGCGCACCAGCGCCTGAAAATCGACATGGGCGGTGACGTCGGCCTGGCCGGGATTTTTCAGGGGGTCGGTGAAGCTGTGGCGGGCGATGGCCTGAAAGGTATCGCCGGCGTCGCTGCGCAGGTGGCCGTAATCTATGATCAGCGCCGCGCCGTCTTGATCGCGGACCCGGGTCGCGATCTTCATGATCTCGGCGTCGGGCCGCCATTCGAACACGGCACCGACCGGTGCGGCGCGCACCAGCGGCGGCAACAGCACCTCGAAACGAGGCATCGGCTCCGCGGCGGCGCCGTACACCAGTTTGCCGTTGCCGTCGATCTCGACCGTTCGCTCGTGCCAGCCGGTTTCCCGCTTCACCACCTGATGGATCGGCAGCACGTCGAAATACTCGTTGGCAAAAATCACCGACGGACCGTCGGGCACGCCGTCGATGCTGTCGTGCCAGGCGAGGTTGCGAACACCCGACAGCGTCGCCCGCTGTTTTTCGCGCAGCACCGGATTGATCTCGACGAGATGGATGCTGAGCGACTGATAGAGCGGCGGCAGCACCCGCAGCGCGCGCAGCGCGTCCGCCATCATGGTGCCGCGGCCCGGTCCAAGCTCGATCAGCCGCAGCAGGGATGGCGAGCCGATCGCTTTCCACACCGACGCCGCCCACAGCCCGAGCAATTCGCCGAACATCTGGCTCACTTCCGGCGCGGTGGTGAAATCGCCCTCGCGCCCCAGCGGATCGCGCGAAACGTAATAGCCGTGCCGGGGATGCGTCAGGCACAGTTCCATGTAACGCCAGACCGGCATCGGCCCGGACGACTTGATCACCTTCTTGATCTCGGATTGCAGCGGTGAATAATCGGTCACGGCGTTCCCTCGACGGGATCAGGCACGGATCGGCGCTGCCCGCGGCGCCATGCCACCATTATAATGATCGCGCCTGCAATCACCATCGGCACCGACAGCAACATACCCATGGTTAGGCCGCCCCACAAAAATCCGAGCTGCGGGTCGGGCTCGCGGAAGAACTCGCCGACGATACGCGCACAGCCGTAAATCGCAATGAAGCTGCCGAGGATCAGGCCCGGCCGCTTCAGGGCGCCGAGCCGGATCATCACCGCGAGGATGGTGAACAGCAGGATTCCCTCCAGCGTCGCCTCGTAGAGCTGGCTCGGATGGCGCGGCAGCGGCCCGCCATTGGGAAACACCATTGCCCAGGGCACGCTGGCATCGGCCGGCCGGCCCCACAATTCGCTGTTGATGAAATTGGCGATGCGCCCGAGAAACAGCCCGATCGGACCGACCGCGGTGGTGATATCCCCCAGCGACAGGATCGGCAGGCTGTTGCGGCGGCAAAACAGGATTACCGCGGCCACACAGCCGAGGAAGCCGCCGTGAAACGACATGCCGCCTTTCCACAGCTCGAAAATCTCGGCGGGATGCTGGATGAAGAACGCGAGGTTGTAGAACAGCACATAGCCGGTGCGGCCGCCGAGGATGATGCCGATCGTGACCCACAGGATGAAATCGTCCATCTGCAGCAGCGTGACCGGCGCCGGACCGCCCCACAGCCTCTCATTCTTGATCAGCGCGCGGGCGTAGATCCAGCCCAGCACGATGCCGCCGATATAGGCCAGCGCGTACCAGCGGATCGCGATCGGCCCGATCGCAATGGCGACCGGGTCGAACACCGGAAAGGCAATGGTGAGGAAGGGCATGCAGGCGGCTTAGGACGACAGGTTGCGGCGATAGAGCGCCAGCAGCCGTTCCCAGTGCCGTTCCGCCGCGTCGCGGTCGTAAACCGGCCGCTTCGGAAAGGCGAAGCCGTGATGGGTGCCGGGATAAATCTCGACCTCGGCATTGGCGCCGTCGGCCTTCATCGACTGCTTGACCTTCTCGATCGTCTCCATCGGCGCGTAAATATCAGTCTCCGCGCAACCGAAATAGAGCTCGGCCCTGGTCTTCTGGCCGGCAAGATGCGGACTGTCAGGCTGGTCGGTGGCAAGACTCACTCCGTAGATCGACGCCGCGGCCTTGACGCGACCCTGAAAATGCGTCGCTGCGTTGATCGCATAGCGCCCGCTCATGCAATAGCCGAGGCTGCCGACGATATCCGTGCGGGCGGCGGACTGGCCGTCGGCATAAGCGAGCAGGGCGCGTGTATCCTCCATCACCAACGGAATGGTGAGCGAAGCCATCAGGCTGAACATCCGCTTGCGCTCGGGCGCTTCCGGATCGGCCGGCAGCGGCCCCAGCTCCATGACGCCCGAGCGGTAATACAGATTGGGCAGCATCACGTAGTAGCCCGACGTCGCCAGCCGGCGCGCCATGTCGCGCAGTTCCTCGCGAATCCCCGGGGCGTCCATATAGAAGAGAATGACGGGATGCGGGCCGTTGCGCTCGGGATGGCTGATGAAGGTGGTGGTGTGGCCGTCTTTGGTGGGAATCTCGATCTGCTGGTCGATCATGGCGTTGCTTTTCGTTGCTCGGTTTGTCGGTTTCTTGGCTTCTTCCTGGCTTCGCGCGCTTCGATACGATTGCAAGGAAACCGGACCATGACAAGGCGAGGTGCCTCGAAAGGAACAACACCGGCCTTGAACGGCGCGGCCCGGATCGCCATTGTCTGACCTACCGACCCATTGCCGACCCTTTCGCCGCCGACCGGAGATTCCCACGATGACCCAGACCAGCAATCGGTTTTTTGACGAGATCGGGCGCCTGATGAACGACGCCGCAGGAGCCGCCCAGGGCGTCAAGCGCGAGGTCGATGCGGTGGTCCGCAATCAGGCCGAAAAAATCCTGCGCGACCTCGATATCGTCAAGCGCGAGGAGTTCGAGGCGGTCAAGGACATGGCGCGGCTGGCGCGCGAGGAAAACGAGGCATTGAAAGCGCGCATCGCCGCGCTGGAAGCCAAGCTCGGCGCTTCAGCGCCGGCGCCGGGCAATGGCAGCCCGAAGACGGGGGGCTGACGCCAGGAGCTTTCAGCGTATGTGAGGGTCATGGCGGGGTACGGCCGTGACCAGTTGAGGTGGGCGTCGCCGCTCTCAAAACGGCAGAATAATCCGCGCATTTCCTTGTCATTTCGGGACTTTGGGGCTAGAACGCCGCCACGTCCGCAGCCCCCGCACCCCTGGAGGCTTGCTGCGGCGTGCCAATGGGCCGCGATGCGGCCTTTAACTTT
>JAJYAH010000179.1 GCA_021779635.1 Pseudomonadota bacterium
AGGCGATCCCAGATCAGATGGTGGTCGTTGAAATCGAGGCCGCCCGTGAGTGCGACTTTCGGTCCTGCCGGCAACATGACCTCGGTCTCGGCGCGGCGCTTGGCTGCGATGAAGTCGCGGGAGTCGATCATTGCCGCGGTGAGCGCGCGGTGATTGACGAGCGATCCCGATCGAGGGCGCCAGGATGAACCCGTGTGGAGTTCAAAGCGTTCGATGGCCTGATCGCGGAAGAGCTCCAGGCTGTTGCGGCGCTCGATCAGCGTGATGCCTTCTGCGGTCAGGCGTTCGAGCTCAACCGAGCGTACTTCCGAGCCGTTCTGCTCGCGCTGGCTTTTGCGCTGAGCCTGTTCGTTGTCGTCGAGCTGACGGTTAATTCGGTCTGCGGCGCGGTGGAAGAGGTTGACCGTCGACCACAGTAGATCCGGAAGATCCGGCTCGAGCCGGGTGTCGTTCAGCGTGGCGACCAGGGCGTCGAAGATGTCGGCAACAGCGCCAGCGATCATCTTACCTTCGGGCAGCGGTCTCGGATCGGGCTGGTCGTCGAAGGGACGGTAGCCAAAGAGCTGCAATTCATTGAGGACGAGGTCGGTCGGAGATGCGCCGTGCGGCGGTTCGATGTCGTCGTGGTCGGTCATGGAGTGTGGTCCTTTTGCCGGATCGGCCGCGCCCATCGCGGCCTTCGTGGCGATCACTCAGACGGCGGGCGGGACGGGCCAGCACCCGGAGCAACGCGGAGGGCCGCAGCGCCAGCGGAGGATGGCTGTGGGGCGGCTATTTTGTTTCGCGATGCAAAGGCCCGACAGGGCCGGCGGAAAATAGCCGCCCCTCAGCCATTGCCGGCCCGAGCCGCCTGCCGTCCGATCGCCCTCTAGAAGGCCGTGGTCGCGCCTCTTCGGCATTGGGCCGCCGCGACCGAGCTGTCGGCGTTGATGGAAGCCAAACACGCCTATACGACGGAGGCCGGCAAGAGCAGAAAGCGAGAGATGTCCTCCGGCGCGAGCTGAAGCCGCAACGCTGCTCGTAGGGCATCGAGACCGAAAATGTGCAGATCTTCGTTGAAATCGCCCAGCCGAGGTGACAACGGAACTGCCTCGATGCCGGCTTCTCGGACACGCTGTGACAGAACCGTCTGCACCGCATCACCAGCAGCGTCAGCGTCGCGAGCGATATAGAGACGACGCAAGCTCGACGACAGAAGCAGCGCCGAGAGATGATTGGCCGAAAGCGCAGCAGCCATCGGCAAGGTCGGAAGCGCGCATCGTAAGGACAGCATCGTCTCGACGCCTTCACCAGCAACGAGTACGTCGTCGTCTGATGCGCCGAATCGAACTGCATTGCCGAGCAGGTCACCCATGGCTCGTCGTGGCGTATCAACAGGGGCCTTACCGAGCCGAATCCGATCAAAGCCATCCGGATCGAGCCAGGTACGGTGCACGCCGGTGATTTGGCCATCAAGGTCGGTGACACAGGCGATCATTGCCGGCCAGGTTTCGGTCGGCAGGTGCTCATCGGGGCGATAGTAGCAGCGTGGGTGGAAGCGCAAGCTGCCACCATGATGAACGTCCGCTATTCCTCGATGCTGCAAGTAAGTCTCAACGATGGTGCCCTCGATCGGACCCGAGATCGCAAACAGCCGTCGTGCGGCTTCTTGCGAGCCGACCGTTGCTGCGGGACGAAGGGGCTTAGAGGCGTGTTCCGGTTCGGTACGAGGGAGCCTGAGAAACCGCCTCGCCTCCTCGGCGACCTCGCGGAAGTCACGAAGCCCGAGGCTTTCGCGGATGATGTCCAGGAGATCGCCATGCTGGCCGGTCGCGGCATCGGTGAATTTGCCGGCGGGACCCTTCGGGGAATCTTGGAGCCGCACGAACATCGAGCGGCCCGGCGTATTGTAGACATCACCAACCAGCCAATACCGCCCCTCGCGCTTGCCGTTGGAGAGATAATGACGGCACACCGCCTCGGCCTCGCGCGCGAGGCGATGCGCCAATTCGGAGGCGTCGCGGCGCATCACGCGGCCTCCCGTTCGGCGATGCGCTCGATTGCGTAGTGCTCGAGCACCTTCGCCAGGATTTCGACGCCGTTCGCATCTGTTGGCACGAACATGCGCAGCTTCCAGGAAATGATCTCGCTGAAGAGGCCGCAGGTTCTGAGGCGATCTCGCATCGTGTCGTTGAATCCGGACAGCTCGATGCGGTGTGCGCCCATCACCCGGACGCGACGGAGCTGGAGGCCTTCAGCGAGGTCGAGGACAGTCCGGCCCTCCACCAATGCCGCAAAGGCGGCGTCCGCCGCCAGCTTGGGCGCGTCGGTCGCAAGGGCATTCGCGACCCAGGCGGCAGAGACCTTGCGGCCGATGATGCGTTCGCCGGCATCGGTCTGCAGACGATAGACCCGTGTCGATTCGTTCGGCAGCCGCTTCCAAATCGGCAGGAGTAACCCTGCGACCACGTCGATGGTGCTCAGGGTGAACTCCGGCACTTCGCCGAGCTCCGCCTGCCAGGCCGCGGCGAAGCGCCCGCGGTCAACTTCAACCCAGTGGCTTTCCGCCATCATCTTCAACGGAAGGCTGTTATGTTCCATCGGTCGGATCAGCCGCACACGTCGTTCGATCTCGCCGTCATCGAGCATGAGACTCGGAGCCGGCACCTGAACGGCGGCTCGGCCGGAGCGCTCGTTGACCAGCGGGACGCCGGAGGAATCGGAGAGCCGATCGAACGCCTCCTCCAGCGTCACGGGACGGTTGCGCCGACGTTCGGTGATGGTGAGCAGCCGCGTCTCCGCGCCGGTCCCAGGATGGGTGTAGATGACCCGCCGGTCAGCGACGACGAAGCTCTCAGCGCGTAGCGTCTCCAGGCCGGCATCGTAGGTGCCGGACGCGATAGCGCCTTCGATGCGAGCGGAGAGCAGTTGCTCGAACGCGGCGAACAACACGTTCTGCAGGTCAATGGTGAGCGCCAACAGCCGGTTGAGGAAGGTGGTGATCGGCGGCAGTTCATCCTTGATGCCGTTGGCATCCATGAGCTTCAGACCGGTCGCGTCCTCGAATTTCTCGAGCGAGCAGCCGTCCACCTTGCCGCGAACGAGCAGATGATAGAGCTGACGCAGCGCGTCACGACCGTAATGACTCTCAAGATTGTCCTCGGGCCTGAACAAGCCCTGGCCACCGGTCTGGCGCTGGCCGCGCGTGATGGCGCCCAACGTGTCGAGTCGGCGAGCAATGGTACTGAGAAAGCGCTTCTCCGCTTTCACGTCTGTCGCAATGGGACGAAACAGCGGCGGCTGCGCCTGGTTGGTGCGGTTCGTGCGACCCAGTCCCTGGATCGCTGCATCCGCTTTCCAGCCGGGTTCGAGCAGGTAGTGAACACGCAGCCTGCGATTCCGAGCCGACAGTTCGGCATGGTACGAGCGTCCTGTGCCCCCGGCATCGCTGAAGACAAGGATGCGCTTGGCATCATCCATGAAGGCAGCAGTCTCCGCGAGGTTTGCCGATGCGGCACGGTTCTCAACGATAAGGCGGCCTCCCTTACGGATGATTCGGCGAGACCGACCCGTGACCTCAGCGACCGTGTCCGTGCCGAACCGCTGGACAATCTGGTCCAGCGCGCCCGGCACGGGCGGGAGCGAGGCGAGCTTCTCGATCAGGCGGTCGCGGCGGGAGACGGCTTCCCGACTCTCAACCGGCTGACCGTCGCGATAGATGGGCCGGGAGGAGAGGTTGCCCTCGCTGTCGGTGAAGGGCTCATAGAGCTGGACCGGGAAGGAATGGGCGAGATAGTCGAGGACATATTCGCGCGGGGTGATGTCGACCTGGACGTCGCCCCACTCTTCGGTTGGGATCTCCGCGAGCCGGCGCTCCATCAGCGCCTCGCCGGTCGAGACGATCTGGATGACGGCGGCATAGCCGGCGTCGAGATCGCGCTCGATCGAGCGGCTCAGCGAGGGTATCTTCATCGAGGTGAGCAGGTGCCCGAAGAAGCGCTGCTTGGCGCTTTCGAAGGCAGATCGCGCCGCGGACTTTGCCTGCGCGTTCAGCGTGCCGGTCTCGCCGGTGATGTTGGCGGCGCGCATGGCCGCGTCGAGATTGTTATGGATGATGCTGAATGCGCAGGCATAGGCGTCATAAATGCGCACCTGCTCGCCCGTGAGCTGATGCTCGACGATCTCGTATTCGACGCCCTCATAGGATAGGGACCGCGCAGCGTAGAGCCCGAGCGCCTTGAGGTCGCGCGCCAGCACCTCCATGGCCGCGACTCCGCCCTCCTCTATCGCTTCGACGAACTCGGCCCGGGTAGCGAATGGAAAATCGTCGCCGCCCCACAATCCCAACCGCTGGGCATAGGCGAGATTGTGCACTGTCGTGGCGCCGGTTGCGGAGACGTAGACCACGCGGGCATTCGGCAAGGCATGTTGGAGCCTTAAGCCTGCTCGCCCCTGCTGAGAGGCTGCCTGGTCACCCCGCTCGCCCTTGCCGCCAACCGCATTCTGCATGGCGTGGCTCTCGTCGAAGACGATCACTCCGTCGAAGTCGGAGCCCAACCATTCGACGATCTGGCGGACGCGCGAAAGCTTTTCGCCGCGCTCGTCGGTGCGCAGCGTAGCGTAGGTCGTAAATAGGACGCCTTCTCCAAGTCGGATCGGCGTCCCCTGCCGGAAGCGCGAAAGCGGCGTAACGAGCAGCCGCTCCATCCCGAGCGCCGACCAATCGCGCTGCGCGTCCTCGATCAGCTTGTCGGACTTGCTGATCCAGACCGCACGGCGGCGGCCCTTGAGCCAGTTGTCGAGCAGGATACCGGCAACTTGACGCCCCTTGCCCGCGCCGGTGCCGTCCCCCAGAAACCAGCCGCGGCGAAAGCGAACGGCATTCTCAGCGTCATCACGCGCGGCTGCAACGATGTCAAACGTCGCATCGACCGTCCAGGAGCCCGCGAGAAACTCCGAATGCGCTTCGCCAGCATAGATGAGGCTCTCGAGCTGCGCGTCCGACAGGATGCCATCCGCTATGACCCTGGCTGGCAAATGCGGCCGATAGGAAGGCTTTGGCGGTGCCACCGACGCCATTGCGGCCGACTGCACGAGCTTGGTCGGATGCGCCTGTGCGCCCGGAATGCGGATCGACTGCAATGCGTAGGATTCATAAAGGGCGTCGGTGATTTTGCTGGCATCGGTGGGCGCCCAGTCGACGGGCTCATAGGCCACTTCCGTCGCCGCGAGGTCGGATGCTGACGCCGCCGTTGCGGGCTGGCGCTGGGCAGCGTAGGCGCCGACGGTTCGGGGCGTTGAAAGGCTGGCGATTGCTGGCACTGCCGCAATCGGCGTGCCAGCAATTGAAAGACGTGCTGGCACGTAGTGTGTGACCCAGTCGAGCAAAGTCGGCAGGTCGCGCGCGATGCCAGCGGATGCCGGCAACGACGCGATGTCGTCCGCCGGCCCGCGATCGATAACGGTCAGACGCGTGTCGGTGGTGGTGCCGTGCTTAGCGTAAACGGTGCCATCAATTGCCGCCGAGAACACGATCCGGCCCTGTTCCTGAAGCCGCCTGAAGGAGGCGGTCCAGGCGGGATTGTCGGGTGCGACGTTTGCGCCCGTGATGGCGACCAGGCGTCCACCTTCTGGAAGACGGGCCAGCGCCGAGCCGACGTGTCGCAATGCCGCATCCGCCATCGAGTGATCGACATGAACTGCGGCCGAGAACGGAGGGTTCATGAGCACAACGCTCGGCACGATGCGCGCATCGAGGTGGTCGTTGATGTGTGCGGCGTCAAACCGGGTGGTGGAGACGGTAGGAAAGATCTGCCCGAGAATGCCGGCGCGGCTCTCAGCGACCTCATTGAGAACGAGCGAGGCGCCGGCGAGTTCTGCGAAGACGGCGAGATGGCCGGTGCCGGCTGACGGCTCCAGCACGACGTCGGCTGGCGTCATCGCGGCGGCAATGCTCGCGACATACGCCAATCCGATCGGCGTCGAGAACTGCTGGAGGGATTGGCTTTCCTCGGACCGGCGCGTCTGAGTCGGAAGGAGACTTGCGATCCTCATCAGCATTGACAGCATGGCCGCCGGCGACGCCGCCTTAGCGCGCATGGCGGCGCCATGCCGCCGCAGGAACAGGACGGTCGCCGCTTCGCAGGCGTCATAGGCGGCCTTCCAGTCCCACACCCCGGTCGCGTCGGAGGTGCCGAACGCTGCCTGCATGGCGTTGCGCAGAACAGCGGCATCGATGCGACGTCCCTGTTCGAGTTCGGTCAAAAGCTGTCGTGCAGCCTTGACAGCTGCGGATGCGACAACGGCGGTGGCACGCATCGAGAGCGGCGCGGCGCTGGCGCCGCCGACGAGAGATTCGGTCATAAGGGATGTCTTTCGGAGAGCGGGAAAGGGCCGAACCGCCCGGCACTCTCCTCACCGCCGCGGCTCAAACCCTTCCCGGCCAACCTCTCCCTCTGGACCTCAGCCAGAAAGAAAGGGTCCGGCAACCGGCGCCGGACCCTTTTAGCGAACTATCCGAACCGGCGATCACATGTTGGAATCGTGCTCATCATTGAGCAGAACGAATGTGATGCCCTCGTCGCCGGCGTAGTTCTTGGCGAGGTTGATCGCCCAACGTCGGGCCTCCCACAGTTCGTCGTTGTAGAATTCCCACCTATCGCCGACGCGCGCGCAGCCGTCCGCGACGAGACGGGGTAGATCGGGATGATCGGCAATCTCTTGGCGGGCTTGTTCGAGCGTATCTTCCATGGTGAGAACGAGCAGCGGATGCTAGCCCGCCGGATAGCGGCAGTCGAGCATCAATCGCTGCGCCGCGTCCGCCGAAAGCCGTCCGGCGGCATTTGCCAGGCTCGTGTCCATCGGCTGAGCGGGATGCCGCAGCGATACCGGAGACGGCATGTCCAAGACGTAACGACGGCGGTGCGGCGGTGGATGACGTCAAACATGGCACACCCCGCGGATCCAATGCGCGAGTTCGTCGGGCCTGTTGAGCAAATCGAGCGATGCGAAATTGTTCGGGCCGCCGACATAGTCCTTCCGGCCCTTGCAGGTCCGAAACAGGACGCCGCTATGGTGGCCCATCGCCGATTGGGAGACCTGCACGTAGAGGTGATCGCCGTGGAGGGTAATTTCGCCGGAAACGGCAATGCCGGCCTGGTTGGAGCGGAGGTCGTAGGAACCGGGCTCGAGACCCAGCGCCGTCGCAATGCGGCGGAGCTGCGATTTCGCTCGGCTGTGGAAGACGCGCTTGGCGTCGGCGTCGTAGGCGACGGACTTTCGAAAATCGAACTCCTTGGACGTCTTGGACATGTGGGGCGCTCCGAGAGCGGGCGAACCATCCCGGCGGCTCGCTCTCGCCGCGCGCCGGGCTCGCCTGAGGTCCCAGCCCTCCTCTCGCTCTCATGCCGCGGCCTTCACCGCGCGCCACCACGCGACGCGCACCTCCCGCGTAGCGTTGGCGAGCCGCAGCAAGAGATCGCCGTGGCAAGCGCGCGGCGCGCAGAAGCACACGAGATCCCGTCCGCGCAGTTCATCGAGCGCCCGCAGCAGATGATGCTGATCCGCCAGCCATCGCTCTACTTGGCGATGACGGCCGCGCGGTCGCCGTCGCGGCCGATCCGGAACGGATTGCCCCATTTGCTACCGCGCCCGATGTAGACCGCGCCTGCCGGAATGCCCGCGCGATGCTTGCTGAGAACCCTGCACATTTTCCGTTGTCTCCCGACCTTCGCATTGCGTCAGACTGGCAGCGGGGCGCGGTCGAGCATCGGCTGTCACGCGAGGCTCTTCCGCCGCAGCGGGAACGGCTTGCCCGTTAACAGCCGATGTGCCGCGCCCAGACAGGACACGACGCAACATTGGTCGGGAGCGCCAACGGGTGCAGGGTTCTCAACAAGCATCGCGCGTGGCGGCAGCCGGCGCGTCGGAGAAGGTGATGAAAAGGTGCTCGTCCGGACGCCTGATAGCAAACGACACTTCGCCCGCCGCGCTATGGATCAGCTGTCGCTCCCGGGCGCGACCTGCTCGATAAACTCCTCGAGAAGATCGTTGGTAGACTTGCCAAGGATGGCATCGGCTGAGATGACGACGACTGCACCGGCGAAGCCGTCGGGACGCATGCGCGAACATGTGAAGGACGACACCGCCGACACGTATCTGAGCGTCGATGAACGCCGCACGATATCCTGAAAGATGAACTCCCAGGACGTTTCGCTGAGATCAAGGTCCAGGTGTCCGTCCTGGAGTTCTTCGTCCTTCAAGCTTGCCAGCAGCTTCGTGACGACGCTGTTGGCGGTGTTGTCCACATCGAGCCAGGACGCGGCGAGCGCAGCCTCGAGTGCCGCGCGCGCGACGATGATCATGTCGGCTGGTTGCGACTCGGCGAAGAAATACCAGCCTTCTCCATCGCGCTCAGACTCAAAGATGTGGGATAGCAACAGTCGTTCGAGCGGGGTCATGTCCGCCTCAGCGATCGTCTGCTGGATCACAGTCGGGGTATAATAGTCGGCCATTTTGGCCCTCCTTGGATGCAGCGGCGTATGCTCCGTCGACGGAGCCAGGCCGGGATGAGGTGGATGAGAGAGAGAGAGAGGGAGAGGGAGAGAACGCCCGATGCAGGGCGCTTCAGAGCTGCCAGGTCCGCACGATGACCTGTTCCTGGCGGTGATAGTCGAGCATCTGACGGTAGAATCGGTTACGAGCGGCCCGGTGCTTCGGATCCCGGCGCGTTCGTCTGGTGAGCTTGCGCGACGCCGCGCGAACCACGGTTCGCCAACTATCGTGCACGGTGATGTCCAGGCGCAGATAGGTGCCGTACATGGTCAAGCTCCTTCTGCTATCGAAGAAACCAGCTGCTCGAGCTCGCACGCGATGCGCTGCGTGCGGCTCATCCAGGGTTCGGGACGGATGCACCTCACCCAATCGGTAAAGGATGGGATGAATCCGAGATCCTCGAGAACATGCTGCTCACCGACCCAGCGCGTCGGGATAACGCGGCCGGACGACAATGTGATGGTCGGACCAAAGATGGTCTCGGCCATGAAGATGCCTTCGGCGTGATGGCGGAGCGCGCGGTGCCGGAAATCGGCCGTGATCTGCTTGCTGGCGTCAAACCAGCTATGGATCGCCAAATAGTCGTCGACTGCCCCGCCCCACCTCTTCAGCGAGGAGAGCGAATGATGATAGGGATGCGCCATTGCTTCCTCCTTCAGAACACATGCTGGGTGTATTCGGAGGTTTCGATCCGCTCATTGAAGTTGAGCGTGATCGTTCGCTCGCTGACGTCGAGGAGGAAATCGCCGTAGGCGCCC
Source organism: Pseudomonadota bacterium (assembly GCA_021779635.1). Next base: position 9,291 of record JAJYAH010000179.1, read on the forward strand.
TGGTTATCCTGCCATCCGGAGTAGGTCTGCTGGAGCAGATCGTAGCCGAGCTTCTCGATCGCGTCCTTCACTGACAGGGTTTGGCGAGTCACAATCTGGTTGCCCCATTCGACTCGCGCAATCTCGACATGGATGCTCTGGAAGTCCGTGTCACCGCCCTCTCCGTCCGCGACAGCGCCGTCGATTTGCCCCTCATCGGCATAGCCGTTGAATGTGACCTCCACGGTATCGATGCGCGCACTGGCGAGCGCGTCGAACAACGCTGTCTTGTTCTCGGAGAGAGTGGACTTGCAGAGTCTGATAAATTCCTGCTCCCGCAGGAGCCAGGAGGCAGAATCGAAACCCGAGCCGCGTGTTGAAGTGTCGTCAGTCATGATGGTGCTCCCAAGACGATGAAGCCCGGCGCAAGCGCCAGGCCGAGAGATGAAGGGGAAGTGGTAAAGAACTGCGGGGCGGCGGATGCCGCCCCGCAGCGATGGACTATTCCGCCGCGACTGCGTGCGGCTGCTCACTCTCGTCGACCGATTCCTCGTCACCGCTGGAGAGGAATTCGGGAAGCGGCTCGGACGGAGCGTCGGAGCTGTCCGAAGGTGACGCCACGACGGCGACACGCAGAGGCTCCGGGAGCCAGCCGGTGCCCTCGAGCAGGCGCTCGGCTTCCTTCGCCATCTCCGACTTCTTGAGATGGTCGATGAGCTGAGCCGAGGATTCGCCCCTCGCCTCGCGGACCGCATCGATGATACGGCCCTTGGTGACGCGACCAAGATAGTTGTCGACCGTCGGATGCCAGCCGGCCTCCACCATGTCCAGACCAACCGCACGGGCGAGGCGATCAGCCTGGTCGAGACGGCGCTGCAGTCCATGGCTGGTAATGCCGGGCCCGCCATGGCGATCGACCTTCTCGAACAGGGCGTTCACGCCGAAGGAAGCACAATGGGCGAGCAGGGCCAGCCGACTGGCACCGTCGAGCGCAGCCAGCCAATCCCACAGCGCAGCCTCGTCGGTCGGCATGTCGGCTCTCCAGCCCTCGTGCCGAGCGGTGATCGATCTGGCGGACGCGCTTTCCTTCAATTCGGG
>JAJYAH010000180.1 GCA_021779635.1 Pseudomonadota bacterium
GCGTTGCTGAAACGACGCTGGAAATTCCCTCCGGCGGCGCGATGGCCATGGCCGGCTTGATCCAGGACCAGACCAAGCAGGCGATCAACGGACTGCCCGGCCTGTCGACATTGCCGGTTCTCGGGACGCTGTTCCGCAGCCGGGATTTCATCAACAACCAGACCGAACTGATGGTGATCGTGACACCCTTTATCGTCCGGGCGGTTGCGCAAAAGGACCTGTCGCGGCCGGATGACGGATTTGCCGCCGCTTCGGATCCGCAGGCGGATCTGCTGGGCAGCATCAATCGCATCTACGGCGTGCCGGGCCGCGTCGAGCCGGCCCAGAATTATCGCGGCACCTACGGCTTCATCACCGACTGAGGCGGGACGAGGACACGACGATGACAACCAGAATACCCGTCGACCGCAGCCGCTCCTTCCGTATGGCAGGCGTGCTCGTTGGTCTCGCCGTCGTGCTCGGCGCTTGCGCGCACCACGAGGAAGTGACGTCGAGCATTCCTAACGATTACCGGCAGCGTCATCCGATCGCGATTCAGGAAGCGGACCGCTCCGTCGTGATCTTTGTCGGCCATGGTCGCGGCGGCCTTTCCGCTTCCGAACGTTCCGACGTGCTAGGGCTGGCGCAAAGCTGGCTCCATGAAGGAACCGGCACGATCGTCGCCGACGTGCCGGTCAAAACCTCCAACGCCGCGGCAGCCGCCGATGCCTTCCGGGAAATCCATGCGCTGCTGGTGGCGGCCGGCGTGCCGCCACGCGGGATCATCGTCCACCGCTATCATCCGGATGATCCGCGCCAGATGGCCACGATCCGGCTGAATTATCCGAAAATGTCGGCGGTAGCCGGGCCCTGCGGCCTGTGGCCCGAAGATCTCGGCCCCGCGATCAACAACAAGAGCTATCTCGAAAACAAGCCGTATTACAATTTCGGCTGTGCCTATCAGCGCAACATGGCGGCGATGGTCGACAACCCTTCGGATCTCGTGCAACCGCGGCCTGAAACTCCAGCCTATACGGTGCGTCGCACGGAAGGTTTCGAGAAGTATCGCAAGGGTGCCACGACCGCGACCGTCTATCCCGATTCCGACAAGGCCAAACTCAGCGATACAGGCAAATGATCAGCTACGCCCGTCAAAATCCCGAGCAGCAGCCGGACGCTACACCGCCGCCCGCGGACGATCACATCGCGCCGTCGCCGCGCGTGTCTGTGCAGGCATTTTGCGAGACGGTCGAAACCGCGGCAGCCGTACAATCGGCTGGCGAAGACCGCCGCCTTGGCAAGGCTCACCTTAAAATCCAGATGGGCGGCATGGCCGCGGCCATCGAGGCCTATCGTACCGCGCCTACTCCGAATGTGATCATCCTGGAAACCGAGGGCCGCAGCGACATTCTTGCGGGCCTCGATCAACTCGCGACCGTGTGCGATCCCGGAACCCGCGTCGTCGTGATCGGCCGTGTCAACGACGTCGCGCTTTATCGGGAACTGGTGCGCCGCGGCGTCAGCGACTACGTGATTGCGCCGGTCAATGCGCTCGACGTGGTGCGTTCGGTATGCGGCTTATTCTCGACGCCGGAAGCAAAAGCCGTCGGCCGGATCATCGCCGTTGTCGGCGCCAAGGGCGGCGTCGGTGCATCCACCATCGCGCACAATGTCGCATGGGCGATCGCCCGCGATCTCGCGTTGGATTCCGTCGTCGCCGATCTCGATCTCGCATTCGGCACCGCCGGCCTCGACTACAATCAAGACCCCCCGCAGGGGATCGCCGACGCGGTGTTCTCGCCCGATCGCATCGATACGGCGTTTATCGATCGCCTGCTGTCGAAATGCACCGACCATCTCAGTCTGCTGGCGGCGCCGGCGACGCTCGACCGGGTCTACGATTTCGGCATCGAAGCCTTCGATTCGATCTTCGACACGCTGCGCACGACCATGCCGTGCATCGTACTCGACGTTCCCCATCAATGGTCGGGGTGGACCAAGCGCGCTCTGATCGGTGCGGACGATATTCTGATTGTCGCAGCACCCGACCTCGCCAACCTGCGCAACACCAAGAACATATTCGACCTGTTGAAGGCATCGCGGCCCAATGACCGGGCGCCGCTGTACTGCCTCAATCAGGTCGGTGTGCCGAAACGGCCGGAAATCAACGCCAGCGAATTTGCCAAGGCGATCGAATGCAAGCCGATCGCGGCCATTCCATTCGACCCGCAAATATTCGGATCGGCGGCCAACAATGGCCAGATGATCGCGGAAGTTTCCGCCGGTCATCGCACCACCGAGATGTTTCTTCAGATCGCGCAACGGCTGACAGGCCGCGGCGAGACCAAAAAGCCGCGGGGCTCGTTTCTGGCACCCCTGATCGAAAAGCTGCGGGCAAGGTAGGTTACCTGCGTGGAGTACCGTCGTGTTTGGTAAGCGTAGCGGAACAGAAAACGATTCCCGGGCGGTGAAACCCGGCGCCGGCGCGCTGGAACCGTCCTCCGGTGCGGCGGTCGCCGTTTTGCGCGACACGCCTGCGCCGGCCGTTTCCTCGCCACCACTCTCGCCGGCCAAGCCGGCGCCGCCGCCCGTCATCGACGCGCGGCGCTCCGACACCTATTATCAGGTCAAGGCGACGATCTTCGGCGCCTTGATCGAAGCGATCGACCTTGCTCAGCTCGCCAAACTCGACGGCGAATCGGCCCGCGAGGAAATCCGCGATATCGTCAACGAGATCATCGCGATCAAGAACATCGTGATGTCGATTGCCGAGCAGGAAGAGCTGCTCGACGACATCTGCAACGACGTTCTCGGATACGGCCCGCTCGAGCCGCTGCTGTCGCGCGACGACATTTCCGATATCATGGTCAATGGCGCCGGAACGGTGTTCATCGAAGTCGCCGGCCGCATCCAGCGCACCGGAATCCGTTTCCGCGACAACCAGCAACTCCTGAATATCTGTCAGCGCATCGTCAGCCAGGTCGGCCGGCGCGTCGATGAATCCTCGCCGATCTGCGACGCCCGCCTCGCCGACGGATCGCGCGTCAACGCCATCGTTCCGCCGCTGGCGATCGACGGCCCCGCACTGACAATCCGCAAATTCAAGAAGGACAAGCTGACCCTGGATCAGCTGGTCAAATTCGGAGCGATCACGCCGGAAGGCGCGACCATTCTGCAGATCATCGGGCGTTGCCGCGCGAACGTGCTGATCTCCGGCGGTACCGGCTCCGGCAAGACGACGCTGCTGAATTGCCTGACCCAATATATCGATGACGATGAACGCATCATCACTTGCGAAGACGCCGCCGAACTTCAACTGCAGCAGCCACATGTGGTGCGGCTGGAAACCCGTCCGCCGAACATCGAGGGCGAGGGTCAGGTCAGCATGCGCGAACTGGTCCGCAACTGCCTCCGCATGCGCCCTGAACGCATCATCGTCGGCGAAGTCCGCGGACCGGAAGCATTCGACCTCCTGCAGGCCATGAACACCGGTCACGACGGATCGATGGGAACGCTGCACGCCAACAATCCTCGCGAAGCGCTGTCGCGCTGCGAATCGATGATCACGATGGGCGGATTTTCACTGCCTTCCCGAACCATTCGCGAGATGATTTGCGCCTCGATCGACGTCATCATCCAGGCCGCCCGTTTGCGCGATGGCTCCCGGCGCATCACCCACATCACCGAGGTGATGGGCATGGAAGGCGACACCATCATTACCCAGGACCTGTTCCTTTACGATATGGTCGGCGAGGACGCCAACGGGCACATTATCGGGCGACATCGCTCGACCGGCATCGGACGGCCGCGCTTTTGGGAGCGCGCGCGCTACTACGGTGAAGAGAAGCGCCTTGCGGCAGCGCTCGATGCCGCCGAAGTCAACGTGGCGATCTAGGGGAGCGGGCCATGAAGATACAGGCGCTCGCGCTGGCCTTCCTCGCGGCAACCACCCTTGGCGGTCTGGCATGGGTCTTTGTTTATCCCTTGCTGTCGGGAGAGAGAAAGGCCGACCATCGCCGCGCCTCCATCGCCAAAGCGGAGCCGGTCGCGCGTCAAGTTGACAGAGGCCAGCGCTCGCGGCGCGAACAGGTCGAAGGCTCGCTGAGGGAAATCGAGGCGCGCAGCCAGAAGCAAAAGAAGATCGCGCTGGGCACCCGGCTCACGCAGGCCGGTTTAACCTGGTCGCCGCAGAAATTCATGATCATCTCCGGCGTTCTTGCGGCCGTCTGCTTTGCGATTGCGATGCTGGTCGGAGGAGGACCGCTGGCAGGCATAGGGCTGGCGTTCGCGGGGGGCTTCGGTCTGCCGCGCTGGGCGCTGAGCTTTCTCAAGACTCGCCGCGAAAAGAAATTTCTTCGCGCGCTGCCGGACGCCGTCGACGTGATCGTTCGCGGCATCAAGGCGGGCCTGCCGCTGTTCGACTCAATCAAGGTCGTCGCAGCCGACGCTCCGGAACCGCTGAAGAGCGAATTTCTGGCCATCATCGAGACCCAGGCGATCGGCATGCCGCTCGGCGAGGCATGTGCGCGCCTGTTCGAGCGGATGCCGGTGCCGGAAGCGAATTTTTTCGGGATCGTCATCGCGATCCAGCAGAAATCCGGCGGCAACCTGTCCGAAGCTCTGGGCAACCTGTCGAAAGTGCTGCGCGACCGCAGGAAGATGGCGGAGAAGATCCAGGCGATGTCGATGGAAGCCAAGGCGTCCGCCGGCATCATCGGCTCGTTGCCGCCCATTGTCATGCTGCTCGTCTACCTCTCGACCCCCGACTATATCTCGCTGCTGTGGACCCATCCGACCGGTCAGTTGATGCTCTGCGGCTGCGTGATCTGGATGTCCATCGGTGTCCTCGTGATGAAAAAAATGATCAACTTCGACTTCTGACGGTGCAGCATGATTGATTTTCTGATCGGCAAGATCCACGACGCACGGTTCATGACCATGCTGCTCGCCGCCATCGCCGTTAGCGCGACGGCGTATACGTTGATCATGCCGCTGTTTGCAGGCGAAGAGCTGGCAAAACGCATGAAGGCGGTCGCGAGCGAGCGCGAACGGATCCGGCAACGCGAGCGCGATCGTCTTTCCGCGACCGAAAAGGTATCGTTGCGCCAGGCGCCGAAGCAACTGGTCGCCAGGGTGGTGGAAGACTTCAACCTCGGAAAATGGCTGGCGCAGGAAGCCGCGCGCGACAAGCTCGTCATGGCCGGCTATCGCGGGCAGGCGCCTTACATCACCTTCCTGTTCTTCCGGCTGGTGACGCCCCTGCTGCTTTTCGTCGGCGCGATCGTGTACGTTTTCCTGATCTCGCACATGGAGAAGTCAGTCCCGGTGAAAATCGGCATGTGCATCGTCGCGGCCTACCTCGGATTGCAGGCGCCGATGCTGTTCCTGAAGAACGCCATCACCAAGCGGCAGCTCTCGATCAGGCGCGCGTTTCCCGATGCGCTCGATCTGCTGCTGATCTGTATCGAGTCCGGCATGTCGATCGAAGCCGCATTCCGCAAGGTCAGCATCGAGATCGCAACCCAGTCGGTCGCGCTGTCCGAGGAATTCACACTGACCACGGCCGAACTGTCCTATCTGCAGGACCGCAAGGTCGCGTACGAAAACCTGGCGAAGCGTACCGGCCTCGAGGGCGTAAAATCGGTTTGCCTGGCCTTGCAGCAATCGGAACGTTACGGGACGCCGCTCGGCCAGAGCCTGCGCGTGATGGCGCAGGAAAATCGCGACATGCGCATGAACGAGGCCGAGAAGAAGGCGGCGGCGCTGCCGCCCAAATTGACGGTGCCGATGATCCTGTTCTTCCTGCCGGTCTTGTTTGTCGTCATCCTGGGGCCGACCGGCATCAAAGTCGCAGCGATGCAGTGACACTGCCGGGCCGAGCGTAGACAGGCCCATTTCATCCTGTCGTCACCCGGCTTGGTGACCGGCAAAGGCTGAAGTCAGCGATTGCCGGTCGCCTGAATTGCGACGGCTCGGATTTGATTTGGTTTGGTTCGACTGGGCCGATCTCAGCCAGAACGGCTGAGAGAAGCCATCGGCACCGTTCCGGTGCCCCCGCGCGGGTCGTCTTTGCGGCTCAGCATCTGTTTCAGATAGGTGACATTTGCCGCCGCCTCGGCTTCTGGCAGATCGGCCCTGACAATGCTTTCAGCCTCGGCGAAGCGGCCCTGCAGGCCGACCACAAGGCCCAGATTCTGCCGCACCCGCGCATCGGCTTTGCCGCTGTTAAACGCCTGACGCAGGACTTCTTCCGCCTTCGGCAAGTCCTTGGAAAGAACGTAGGAGAGGCCGAGATTGGACAGCACCGACGGCTCTCCAGGCACGATGTTCAGGGCGCTGGCGTAGTAGCGGCGCGCTTCGTCATGCCGGCCAAGCTGATCGAGTACGGTTCCCTGCACCGAAAGGATCCGCCAGTCAGGATTATCCGGCGAATGGGCACGCGAGAGAACGTCGAACGCCTGCTGGAAATTACCGTTATCGGCCAGCGCCCGGCCGAAGGCGGCGAGCAACGCCTTGTTGCCGGGATGGGCGATGGTGGCCTGCTCCAGCATGGCGGCGGCCTGGGCGCGCTGGCCCGTCGCGCGCAGTGCCTGGCCATAGGCCAGGGCGGCGTCTGCATCCTTGGGATTGGCACGGTAGCGGTCGCCGGCGACTTCCACTGAATGCCGCGGACCGGCCTCAGGGCTGGCGTCGGCCTTCGACGATAGCGATCCGGTGACGTCAGATACGGTCTGGCAGCCGCCAAGGCCCGCGGCCAAAACCGCCGTCACGGCTGCGGAGGCAAGAAGCCGGGCAAGACTGGATTGCTGACGCATGGCACTTTGACTCAAGATATCAGGCGGATTGATGGAGCCGAATGCGCCCAGCAATAGGCTGTTAACCCTAACGCCGGGTTAATGTTCGCAACTGCGAAATTAGCTAGCCTCGGGCGCTCTGGTCATAGCGCGCGGCATTTCTGCAGGGTGTGCCGGCGGGCATCAGAATTTTGGGCGTTTGCTGGGAATGCGATCGGTCATCTGCCGCAGCAAACCGGATGGTCGGCTGCCGACCCATGGCGCTTGGCTTCTCGTATCGATATCTGGCAAACGCCGCGAGCGACGCCGCAGGCGCCGCCTGTCACGATCCGTGTGCGATCGATCCAGCCAGAAGCTTCCTTCGCTGCGATACAAGCGACGGGAGAACCCATGCCCAACAAGAATCGTTCGTATCCCCCGGGGAAAACGACAATACGATCCTGATAATCCTGGAAATGATAATCCGGAAGAGCTGCATAATCCCGGGGCCGTGCTCAGAAGGCTGCTCGACAACAAGTCTTGCTCGCCTCGCGGACAGGACGAGGTATCAGCCCTGCATCCAATTACTTGTGATGTTTGCGCAGATAGGCGTGAAGCGAATCCGTACCGGTCTCGGCCAGCAAAGTCTTGAGCATCATGTCACCGCGCCGGCCCTTCGCAAAATGCTCGCCATAGGTTTTTCGCAGCGACTTGACGCGGGCGTTGCCATGCTTCTTGTCGATGCGGCCGGTCGTATCGCGGTGCCGTCCGTCCAAGCTCTTCTTGGTCTTCTTAGCCATTTGATCCTCCCGAAATGACGAACTAAAGTATGAAGCCTATCATGGTCACGGAGAAACGTGTAGTCGGTTGTGCCCATTGGCTGTTAAGAAATCGATCAGGCGTTCTTGCCGATCAATGGCATGAGTTATCGCACTACGGACTCAAGGTGATTTTTTTGACGGGGCCTGCTTCGATCGATTGAATGCCGCTGCCCGCGCGCCTCGACCGCGGCGATGCGTGATGGTTGAACAAGCAGAATAGAACAGGCGAGTTAGGACGGTCTTCAATATTACGAAATCTATCCGGTCCGGTTGCGATCACAGCCTCCCTACTCTTAGCTACAGCGACATTTGCTGCACCGTCGCACGGAAAAAGTCACGTGGCGCGTCGCTGGCACGGATATGGCTTTTCCCGGCTATCGCAGACCCAGCAAATCGAATGGGAGTCGAAACGGGCGCAGAATCGGCCTCCGGCCTATTGGTACGGCGGCACGGGTTTCTATCGGGGGCGCTGGACGGGCGACGGTTTCGGCCCGCGCTGGACACAGGCACCGATCGGGAATGTATCGAATTGCGGTCGATAGACGATGGCGGCCGAATCTGAATACGATCCTGCCGGAAAATTCCTTAAGTCAAACGCCCCCAGTCAAAGAAACGGCCTCAGCGGGCTGCGCTGAGGCCGGTCGGTCTTGGATCGCCGGGAAACTTCCTGCAATCGCTTGGCAATCGGCCCAGCCGATTGCAGGATCAAAAATTCGCAATCAGCCGCAGATCTGTACGCGGCGTATTCGCCAGCCGTGGCGCGTCATGACGCGACGCCGGACCAGATAGCAAGCGGGCTCGCCTTCGTAATAACCTTCGTAGCCGTAGGGATAGTCATATCCCGGGCCCCAAAAACCGAAACCAAAGCCGCCGCCGCGGAAACCACCTCCTCGGAAACCACCACCGTGGAAACCGCCGCCATGACCGCCACCGCCACCGTGACCGCCACCACCCCCATGACCTCCACCGCCATGGGCGAGGGCCGCCGTGCTGGAAGCGCCCAGCAAGACAGCCGATGTGCCGACAACGCCGAAGCCACAAATGGCGGCCAAGGCTATCACCGACAAACCGCGCGTCAGCATGTTGCGGTAGCTCGTACCGTTCCGGGCCATTGATATTCCTTCCCTGACCCGTGCACGCACAGGCAAATTGCAAAAATTATCGTCAATGACGGTAGGTGCCACGGACGTCGTGGGTCAAATCACCTCAAGGTTATCCTCGCCAGGTCCGATGCGGATCGGCCAATCGCGGATCGGCACATCGCAACAAACGTCGCATGACCATCACAATCGAATGCCGAAAGGTCGCATTTCAGATCCGGTCTCTCCGCACCCTCGTGTTGAGCGTGAATCCTGAAGGTTGACAAGCTTTGCAGCGCACCGATCGCGCTGGCCCGACATCGCAGGCCATTGTAGAAAGCCTGAAAAGCCTGCAACGTCCGGCTCCGCCTGCCCGGTTTGATTTCCATCCGTTCAATTGAAGACCGAGAGAAGCATGAATTCAGTGTTCGAGACCGCGCCCGCCACATCGGCTATTCCGATCACGTTTGCGACCAAGGCGACATGGGAGGCGATCTCAGCCAACCTCCCCGCGCCGGCCCGGCAATTCGCCCAAAGTCATGGCTTTGCTGCAACACCCGGCGCATGCCTCGCCCTGCCCTCGGCGGACGGACAAATCGCACAGGTCGTCTTCGGCCTGGAAGACGAGACCAGCAAATTCCTCGACCCGTTCAGGCCCGGCCAGTTGCCTGGCCTGCTGCCACCGGGCGTCTATCGCTTTGCCAATGCGCCGCACGACACACGTCTTGCGGTCCTCGCCTTCGCGCTCGGCAGTTATCGATTCCGCCGCTACCGCAAGGCGGATGCAGTTGACGTCAGGCTGGTGCCGCCCGATGGTATCGACATCGCGACGATTGCCCGAACGGCGGAAGCCGCGGCACTTGCCCGCGATCTCATCAACACGCCGGCGAACGACATGGGACCGGAGGAGCTGGCGCAGGCGGCTCAGAATCTTGCAAAGCGTTTCGGCGCCAGTTTCAACTGCATCGTCGGCGACGATCTCATGCGGCAGAACTTTCCGCTGATTCATGCGGTCGGCATGGCGTCGTCACGCGCGCCGCGCCTGATCGACTTGACCTGGGGCGAACCGACTCATCCCAAGGTGACGCTGATTGGCAAGGGGGTCTGCTTCGACACCGGCGGGCTGGATCTGAAACCGTCCAGCGGCATGCTGATCATGAAGAAGGACATGGGCGGGGCCGCCAACGTGCTGGCGCTGGCGTCGATGGTGATGGATGCCAGGCTCAAGGTGCGCTTGCGGGTTCTGATTCCGGCGGTCGAGAACGCGGTCGCGGGCAACGCCTTCCGCCCGCTCGATATCTTCCCCTCGCGCAAGGGACTGAGCGTGGAGATCGGCAATACCGACGCCGAAGGCCGGCTGGTGCTGGCCGACGCGCTGGCGCTTGCCGACGAGGAAAGGCCCGATCTGCTCATCGATATGGGGACCCTGACCGGTGCGGCGCGCGTAGCGCTGGGCCCGGATTTGCCGCCGTTCTACACCAATGACGAGACACTGGCGCAGGACGTCGCACGCTGCGCGAAAGAGGAGAACGATCCGTTGTGGCGATTGCCGTTGTGGCCGGCGTACGATAGCTGGCTCGATTCCAAGGTCGCCAATATCAACAACGCGCCGTCCGGCACGTTTGCCGGCTCCATCACCTGCGCGCTGTTCCTGCAGCGTTTCGTCGAGAACGCCAAAAGCTGGC
>JAJYAH010000181.1:0-1064 GCA_021779635.1 Pseudomonadota bacterium
GCTGGAAGTGCTCGGCGGCTATCTGATCGCGTACCTGAACATCGACAAGGTGATCAAGATCATCCGCACCGAGGACGAGCCGAAGCCGGTGCTGATGAAAGCGTTCAAGCTCACCGAGATTCAGACCGACGCCATCCTCAACATGCGGCTGCGATCCCTGCGCAAGCTCGAGGAATTCGAGATCCGCACCGAGGACAAGAATCTTCGCGCCGAATTGAAGGGCGTCAAGGGGCTTCTCGGGTCCGAGACCGAACAATGGTCCAGGCTCGGCGAGCAGGTCCGCAAGGTTCGCGACATTTTCGGGCCGAAGACGCCGCTCGGCAAGCGCCGGACCATGTTTGCCGATGCGCCCGAGCACGATCTGGCCGCGATCGAGGAAGCGTTCGTGGAACGCGAGCCGGTGACCGTGGTGATTTCCGACAAGGGCTGGGTGCGTACGCTGAAAGGGCAGGTGGCCGATCTCTCGGGGCTCACCTTCAAGACCGACGACCAACTCGGCTCGGCGTTCTTTGCGGAAACCACCTCGAAACTGCTGCTGTTCGCCACGAACGGCAAATTCTATTCGCTCGACGTTGCCAAGCTGCCGGGCGGGCGCGGCCATGGCGATCCGATCCGGATGTTCCTCGACATGGAGCAGGACGCAACGATCGTGTCGCTGTTCGTCAACAAGGGCGGGCGCAAATTCCTGGTGGCGAGCCACGAGGGGCAGGGCTTTGTGGTCAACGAGGACGACTGCGTCGGCAATACCCGCAAGGGCAAGCAGGTGCTGAATGTCGAGATGCCCAATGAGGCGCGCGCGATTGCGACCGTCACCGGCGATACCGTCGCCGTGATCGGCGACAACCGCAAGCTGCTGCTGTTCCCGATCGATCAGGTGCCGGAAATGGCGCGCGGCCGCGGCGTGCGCCTGCAGAAATACCGCGATGGCGGGCTGTCCGACATCGCGACATTCGATGCCAAGGATGGCCTGACCTGGAAGGACTCCGCCGGCCGCGAATTCAGCGCTTCCATCAAGGAGCTTGCCGAGTGGCGTGGCAATCGCGCCGACGCCGGCCGCCTGCCGC
>JAJYAH010000181.1:1074-10265 GCA_021779635.1 Pseudomonadota bacterium
CGAAAGGTTTTCCGAAGTCGAACAAGTTCGGGCGCGGGGTGGAGTAGGGCGCGACGCTGAGGAGCCGTGTGTAGCGGCGTCTCGAAGGTTGGTGATGTGGGCCGATGGTTCGAGACGCACGCAAGGATGCGCGCTCCTCGCCATGAGGAATCAATCGGCTCGGACGGTCTTTCCCCAGCTAATCTCGGGCCTGCGGAAACCCATCGCAATCCAGGCGCCGATCAGCTTCAGCATGAATTTGCCGGAGTGACCAGGATAGTTCGGCAAATCATCGGCCAGCACCACGCCGGCGCGCCGCTCTGCCGTCATGACCCGCATTTCAAGTGGCGGCGCGTCAATCGCAAACCGGTTCCGGAATATCGATAGCCAGTGCCCTTTGGTGAAGTCGAGGAACATTGCCGAATTGCAGCAGGTGGCAACGACCCGCCGGGTTGCGGATTCAGGCTTGAGCCGATGCTCTCCGAGATATTGCTGTCCCGTCACGCATCGTACCCGATCCTTGCGATAGAGGACCATGCCTGTTCCACTGTCGGGATCGAGCAGCGGCGGCGCAGCCGGCAGTTGCTCGAACTGACGTCCGGCTTGCTGACAACTGCTGCAATAGCAGGTTCCGGTCAGGATCGGTGCGCCGACGGTTTCGAATTTCACCTTGCCGCATTGGCACGTCGCGGAAAGCTGTTGCTGCTGCTTCTGGTTCACGGCGCCTCCCATCCTTGCTGTTGTTTGATTTCCGGGGGGCGCGCGACCTACAATCGTTCCGCAATCACCTTCCGCAGCGTGCGAGACAGCGCTTCGACCGAGTACGGTTTTTGAATCAATTCGAAACCGTGATCGGTATTCTGCGCGAGCACGTTGCTATAACCGCTGGTCAGCACGACCGGCAAATGCGGGTACTGCTCGCGGATGATCCTGGCCATCTCCACACCGTTCATGCCGGGCATGATGACGTCGGAAAACACCAGATCGAACGCCCCATGGTCTGCGGCGATGAGGGCCAGCGCCTGCTTGGCATTGTCGGCCCGCCTCGTCGCATAACCCAGATCCTGGAGCAGTTCGGTTGAAAACCGTCCGACATCCTCATTGTCCTCGACGACCAGAATGCGATGACCAAAGCCGCTCGATGCGGCTTCAGGGCTGGTCGCGGCGACACTGGCCTGACTGCCGGGGAGTTTCGCCTGGGGCAGATAGATCGTGAATTTCGAGCCCTTTCTCAAGGTGCTGACCGCCACGATGTCGCCGCCGGATTGCTTGGCGAATCCGAGCGCCTGGCTCAGGCCAAGACCGGTGCCTTTTCCGACCTCCTTGGTGGTGTAGAACGGCTCGAAAATGGCCGTCATCTTGTCAGGCGCGATGCCTGCTCCGGTGTCCTCGACCGAGATGGCAATGAATTTTCCCTCGCGCCTGCCGCCGATGCCCGAAGCCGGGATCTCATCGGCCTTCTCGACCCGGATCGAAATGAGACCCTCATCCTCCATCGCATCCCGGCTATTGACCGCGAGATTGATCAGGGTGGTCTCGAATTGAGCGACGTCTGCCATCGCGAAGCATTCTGCGTCGGCAATTTCCAACCCGATCTGAATTCTCCCGCCTACCAGCGGGCGAATGAGCTGCGCAATCGCCTCGACCTGCAGGCCGACATCGAACACTTCCGGCGTCAGGGGTTGCCGGCGCGCAAACGCCAGCAATTGTCCGGTCAGTTTGGATGCACGATCGACGGTGTTGGAAATCGCATCGATGTAGCGGCGGCGGCGATCCTCGGTCAGTTCGCGGCGGCGAAGGAAATCGGTGGCCGAGCGGATGATCGTCAAGAGGTTGTTGAAGTCGTGTGCCACACCGCCGGTGAGCTGGCCGACCGCTTCCATTTTCTGGGACTGGCGCAGCGCTTCCTCGGCCTGACGGCGTTCGGTGATGTCGACCGCCTCGGGCAGCACACCCGTGATGGCGCCATGCTGGTCGAAGACCGGCCGCATGGCAAAATCAAAATAGCGATCCCCGATCGGCAACTCGAGCAGCATCTCCGTTCGCACGCTTTCGCCGCGCATGACCGATGCGAAACCATCGGCGACGATTTCGCGAGCGCCGGGCGTTGCGGAAAACCACGGTGAATCCCAAAACGGCCGGCCCGCGACATCTGCCACGACGGACCGAATTCCCGCCAGCGCGGTCTTGTTCGCATAGATGACGTTGCCCTTCAGGTCGAGAAACGCCTGGTATTGGTTGCTGGTTTCGAAGATGGCGCGCAATTGCGCTTCGTTCGATTCGAGCTGGGAGGTGCGCTCCTTGATGCGCTGTTCCAGCGTCTCGTTGAGGCGGCGCAGTTCGCCCTCGGCTTCCTTGGCGGCGGTGACATCGTGAGCCACCCCGATAAAACCGATGTGTTTGCCGACCGGGTCCCAGCGCGGCTGCGATTCCGACCGCATCCATCGCCATTCGCCGTCCGCCCGGCGATATCGCGCTTCCAGCACAAACGGCCTTAGCGAGGCTTCCCCCGCGAGGCTTTCGTTGACGATCCGCATCATATCGTCGGGGTGAAGAATCTTGCGCCAATCGAAAACGACGGCTTTTTCATATTCCAGGCCAAGAAAATCCAGATAGGCCTGGTTGGCGAAGCCGCGCGTGCCGTCCAGCTTGCTGACCCACATCGGCACCGGCGCGCTGTTGGCGATCAGCCGGAAGCGTTCTTCGCTCTCCTTGAGCAGTTCCTTCGCCAGCGTTTGTTCGGTGATGTCCATATGAGCGCCGACCAGGCGAAGCGGCCGGCCGGCTGCGTCGCGTTCGATCTGCGCTTCAGAGGCGATCCATCGCACCTGTCCGTCGCTTGGCCGGATGATCCGGTATTCGGACGAATACCGTGTATCCGTGCCGTTGACGGTCGCCAGAAAATGATTGAGTGCCCGCTCGCGGTCGTCGGGGTGAATTCGCTTGACCCAGTCGTCGTGGGTATCGACGGCGTCCCGGCTCAGGCCGTGGATCTCCCGATAGGCGAGCGTGCGCTGTCCGGCACCGAAGCCATTGCCGAGGTCGACGGTGACCCCTCCGATCCTGGCTATCCGCTGGACGCTGGCCAGATCTTTCTCGCGGTCCTTCAGGGTTCGTTCGGCGACCACGCGCTGCGTGGTTTCCACCACGATGGCGATCACGCCTGCGGGCTGGCCTGCCTCATTCAAGACCGGGGAATAGTCCAGATTCATCCAGACCTGCTCGGGCCGGTCATGCCGGAACAGCGTGAGTTCCTGATCCTTGTAGGAGAGAGTGCCGCCGTTCAGGCCGACCTTCATGACATGGTCGTTGAAATCGGCGACTTCGGGCCACCCCTCGCGCACTTTCGACCCAAGAAGCTGGGGGTGCCTGCCGCCGGCAAAAACGGAATAGGCGTCATTGTAGATCATGACGCCATCTTCGCCCCACAGCAGCACCATGGGTACGGGCGACCACAGCAGGGTATCGGTGACGGTTTTCGGGCTTTGCGGCCACGCCGCGAGCGGCCCGAGGCTCGTTTTTGACCAATCGAATTGCCGTATCAGTCCGCCAAGTTCGCCGCCGCCGGTCGGAAATGATCCACCTGATTCGGCAGATACCCCTTTGTTCGGCAACGGTCCCCCCTTTTTGAACGGCGTCGGAATCAACGGTGAGAAACCCTTCATAGCGGCTTTTGTTCCTCGGCGCGCGACGCTTCCACATTACTTCAATCGAGGAAGAGCCGATAGCGGGGCGCCTCGGGCGTGGCCTGTTGAAGGGGTGGAGCAAATGGCCCGCGCCCCCGGGCTACTGCCACGTCGCCCGATCTGGTTCACCCGGGGTTAACCCCGTTTTCGCGCGCCATTCTCCGGTAGCTTGGGGTTGGTTTGCTTCGCGCAGGAGGCTGCGGGTGCAACCGGCATCCGGCATCCCCACGCCTCTATTCGGTGATCGTTCATGCACAGCTCGGGTGCATCGCGCCGCGGGATCGAGAAGTCGTGTCGTCAGTCGTCATTGCGGCGGCTTTAGGTGTTAGTATCCGGTCCTGGAATTCCGGAAAAACCGCCATTGGAGGAAACACCGTGAATCGAACCATTAGTTTCGTCGCCGCGCTGTTGTCGGTTTTTCTGTCGGTCAATGCCGGCCACGCGCAATCGGGCAAGCCCGGTGTTGAAAAACTTTACATCCTCAATTGCGGTGAGGGCGCAACTAGCGATGTGTCGCGCTGGTCGCCGGGCGTCGACGAAGGCAAATCGATGGAGTTCGTCGACAATTGCTATCTGATCAAGCACGCGCAGGGCTGGATGCTGTGGGACACCGGTATCCCCGATGCGGTGGCGGCGATGCCGAATGGCCTGGTGCCGGCCGATCCGAAGGGCCTGGTCTGGCATCGCCCGAAGACCCTGGCGGCCCAGCTTGATGAGCTCGGCGTCAAACCATCGGACATCAGGATCATGGCGGTGTCGCATACCCACCCCGATCATGTCGGCAATGTCGAGATGTTTCCCGCCGCCATGCTCTATGTGCAGAAGGCTGAATATGAATGGCCCGGCGCCAACGGCGAACCGCGCTTCAGGCCGGGGCATCCCGTCACCAAGCTGGAAGGCGATCGTGACGTATTCGGTGACGGCAGCGTGATCATCCTATCGACGCCGGGACATACGCCGGGCCATCAATCATTGCTGGTGAAGCTGCCCCATGCCGGCGCGGTCGTTCTTTCCGGCGACGCCGTCCATTTCAGGAGCAACTGGGATAATCGCCGGGTCCCTTCCATCAATTTCAACAGGGAGCAGACACTGGCTTCCATGCAAAAGATATCGGAGACGATGACGAAGGAAAAAGCGCAGCTATGGATCAATCACGACAAGGTCCAGCGCGATGGCCTCAAATTGTCGCCCGCGTTCTACGATTGATAAGGATATCGCCGCAATCGCAGCAGCTTCAGTTGCGCGGCGCGGATACCGGCGGCGGACCGACGCCGATCGCCTTCTTGGGCGTCAGCGTGCCGGCATAGAACGAAAGCCCGCCGATCAGGACAAGGCAGACGAAATAGACCGCAATGGATTGCGGCAGGGTCGTCGCCCATCGCACGAAACCCCGGATCGTGGCGGCCTGGCCGGTTTCATCTTCCATGCGGTTGTTTTGCTCGAAATCGGGAGGGATGGGAAGGCCCCTTTGCGGTCACGCCGCCGGCCGTTGCGGCCGCAGCAGGCACAGCGCCAGCAGGGCCGCAAGACTGAGCGCGGACGAGACGATCAGGACACGGCTTCCCATCGCGTCGACCAGCAAGCCGAACGCCAGGGGCGCCGCAGCCTGCGCCATCCGCGCCGGCGCGCCGATAATGCCGAGGCGATAGCCGTAATTTTGCGGGCCGAAGATCGCCAGCGGCAGCGTGCCGCGCGCGATCGTCAGGATGCCGTTGCCGGCGCCGTGAAAAATCGCAAACGCGCTGGCTGCCGCGCCGCCCGCCAGCGCCAGGATGGCGGCGCCAACAGGATGCGTCAGGCATGCGATCCGGGTCGACATCAGCGGATGATAACGGCTGAGGAAACTCGCCTCGACGATGCGGGCCAGCACCTGCGCCGGGCCGATCAGCGCGCCGGCCGAAACCGCCTGCAGGGTGGTGGCACCCGCGGCTTGCAGAATGCGGGGCAGGTGGGCCGCCATCGCGCCGGTGACGCTCCAGGCCGCTGCAAAGGCGAACGCGAGCAGGATCATGGTTCGATCGATCGGGATGCGCGGCTTGGCGGAGGTCGCAGGCTGCGCTTTCGCGACCTGCACGGCGGGCAGCATGAAGTAATTGAGCGGCAGGCCGAACAGGATATGCGCCGCCGCCCATGCAAGGCAGGTGTCGCGCCATCCGATGGTTTCCAGTCCCCAGGCGGTCAACGGCCAGCCGACCGTGCTGGCGAACCCCGCGATCAGCGTGATGCCGGTGATCGACCGCCGCGCGGCGTCGCCGTAGATGCGCCCGAGCGCGCCGAAGGCTGCGTCATACAGGCCAAATCCCATGCCGACGCCAAGCAGCAGCCACGCGACCACCAGCACCGGGATCGAATGGGCCCAGCCGAGCAACGCCAGTCCGGCGGCGAGTGTCAGATTGGAAGCCGACAGCACCTGTCGGCCGCCGACCAGATCGATCTGCCGCCCGACGCGCGGGCCGAGCAGGGCGGCGATCACCAGCGAGGCCGAGAAGGCGGCGAATATCCAGTTGCTGGAAACGCCGAGATCGTGCGCGATCGGGTCGGCCAGGATGGCCGGGAGATAGTAGCTCGAAGCCCACGCCAGGGTTTGTGTGGTGCCGAGCGCCAGAATAATCGGAAGCTGGCGCCGGCTCATGGCTCAGGCGCCATTGTTATTGTTATTCCTGGTTATGGCTGCCACGCGAATCCGCACCCGGTCTTATTTTCCTGCATTTGCATACGCCGCGCCGCAGCCGTCAACCACGGATTAATTTCGATGAAACCGTTCGCGGGAGTAGATCAAACCATTTGCGGAGGGTGCCGGGACGATTTCGGTTGCCGAAAAGCCGGCCCGGATTGCCGTCCCGCACCATGACGCGGCATAATATCTCATGGACCTGACACCGCGACTGCAGCTGATGAACTGGCTGGTGAGCCAGGGTCTGACCGGCATGCCGGAGAACGATCTCATTCGCAGCTTTTGCGAGCGCTGCCGCGCCGAAGGCCTCGAGCTGTCGCGCGGGCTTGTCTTCATCGATACGCTGCATCCGACCTTCGAGGGGCGTGGTTTTCGCTGGAACGACAGCGAAACCAACGAGAGCGAGAGCTTCGAATACGGGCCGACCGCTGAGGGCGACGCCGCGCAAACCTGGCGCCGATCGACCTTCTATCACATGCTCGAAAACGGCCATGACGAAATGCGGATCGACCTGGCCGATTGCGCCTCGCTCGACTTCTCGATGATCGATGACCTCGCGGCGAAAGGCCATCGGCACTTCGTCGCCTTTGTGCACCGGTTCGGCGAGGCCGGAACCATCGGCCAGATGGATTGCGTCTATTCCTATTGGGTGACCCGGCGGGCCGACGGCTTTGATGACGCGGATCTGTCGGCGCTGCGCGACCTGGTGCCGATGCTGGGGCTCGCCATCAAGTCCGCCGCCCAGGTGGAGATCGCCAGAACGCTCGGCCGGGTCTATCTCGGGCGCGATGCCTCCGAGCAGGTTCTGCGCGGGCGCATCGCGCGGGGCGTCACCGAGCGCATCAACGCCGTGCTGTGGTTTTCCGATCTGCGCGGCTCGACCGCGATCAGCGAAACCATCGCCCCCGACGAGATCATTCCGTTTCTCAACGACTACGCGCAGGCCGCCATTGACGCCATCCATGATGCCGGCGGCGACGTGCTCAAGCTGATCGGCGATGGCGTGCTGGCGATGTTCACTGGCGACGACATGACCGCCGCCAGGCGGGCCGCGTTGCGCGCCGAGCATCGTTTCCGCCACAACACCACGTCGCTCAATGCCGCCCGCACGGCCGACGGGCGGCCGACCACGTCGGCCTATGTCGGCCTGCATGTCGGCGAGGTGTTTTATGGCAACATCGGCAGCGAGGACCGGCTCGACTTCACCGTTGTGGGACCTGCCGTCAACGAAGTCAGCCGCATCGCCTCGATGTGCCGCTCGGTCGATCGCGAATTGCTGGCGTCGTCGGATTTTCAAGGAGGGCTCGATGCGGCCGGCCGCCGCTACCTCGTCTCGACCGGCCGGTTTGCACTGCGTGGCATCGGTCGCGCGCAGGATCTCTACACCCTCGATCCCGGCCTTGCGTCGGATGACGCCGCGGCCGGAGGCTACGCGCGTTATTTGAAGAGTTAGGGCATAGACCTTACGGCCATGTCGGCTTTCGCGACAAAGCGGAAAACATCTGCTTGCGGCAGGTATTTCCAGTTTTGACCCACTTCTAAGCTGCAGGCCCGCCGGAAGGCCTTAAGCGCTCACCTTCTTGATCAGACTTAGCAGATGATCATCCAGGCTTTTGGCAACCTTGTCGATATCGATATTGTAGAACTGCCCAAACTGCGTTGAGGGCTTATCGTATTCGAAGGTCGTTCCGCCCTGCGCGTTTTCATACACGTTGAGCCGCAAGGGGGCGTAGAGAGCAGCACCGAAATTCAGTTTCGTCATCTGGGCCGCAGCTATGACGTTGCCGAGATAGTAGACGCTCCCCTGCAGGTGTCTTCCTTCCAGCGCCAGCAAATCGCCTTGCGCCGCGATAAAGTGGATCATGAAGCCATCTGGCTCCAGGCCCTGAGTCAGCTTCGCACGAAGTTCGTCGATCTTGCGTTCCTGGAGGAGCTTGCGATAGCCTTCGTCAAACCGCTTGACCTCGTCGTCGAGCCGGGATGTCACAAGTCGATAGGGCATGGACGTCTCGATTGTCACGTGATCCATCACGACCGGCGTGTTCGAGATGCGGAACTCGTTCGGTGTGGCCGCACCTCCCGACGCCAGACTGGCACAAAGCACAGCGGCTACTGAGAACCTCCAAAACATCAAGACCTCCATGGTTAGTCTGGCCGAACCTGCTAGCGGCAAAGGCCTTTCGTCTAAATCTGCCCGGCCGCCGCGAGGATTAGATGTGTGATTTTGTCGGGTTGGGTATCAGGGCAAGATGACTCGCCTTCACCTCGATCGTCTCCGCGCCCATGCGCTTGGCCATGAAACGTTCGAGATCCGGATTGATGGTCCGGTCATCTGTCGAGACGACATAAAAACTGGGCTTCGATCTCCAAGCGGCACGGGTCGTCTTGCCCGTAAGTAGAGCCTTATGGAACGGCTCCTGGACGGCATATAGAACGCGGGCCTTTGCTTCAGGCAGGTCACCCGCGAAATCGTGCAGGAACGCCGCCTCGCTGAGACGTCCTTCGTCGCCGTCGAACAGGATGCCGGCGGAAGCCGGCGGTGTCGGAAACGTCTTGGCCAGCGCAGTGTAATCTTCGGCCGCGTCGGGCGCGCGAGCCGCCACATACACAAGCGCCGAGACATTCGGATGCATACCGGCTTCCGTCACGATCATTCCGGAGAAGGAATGCCCAACCAGGACTGTTGGACCGTCCTGTCGCGCCAGCACGCGCTCGACCGCGGCTACCGCTTCAGAGAGCGTTGTCAGAGGGTTTTGTACGGCCGTCGCATTGAGCCCCGCCGCCCGCAATCGTGCAATCACCTCGACCAGCATGACCCGTCGGCGAACAACCCGTGCACGAGGACGACGTTG
>JAJYAH010000182.1 GCA_021779635.1 Pseudomonadota bacterium
GGACGAACAACAGCCCGACGAATGACATCCAGTTGACCGTAATGCTCGACAGATAATCCTGCAGCACCACGAACACCGCGGCGCCGAGCAGCGGGCCCCAAAAACTTCGCATCCCGCCCATCACGGCCATCATGACGAAATCGCCGGACTGGCTGTAATGCAGGCCTCTCGGGTCCGCGAAGTTATTGACCAGCGCATAGAGCGCGCCGGCAAAGCCCATGAAAAAGCAGGACAGGGTGAACGCGATCCAGATATGCCGCTCCACCGGTATGCCGAGGAAACGGGAACGGCGCTCATTCTCGCGGATCGCGATCATGGTGCGGCCGAACGGCGAGCGCAGAATGAATCCCATCGCGCCGACCGCCAGCGCGAAGCAGAACAATACGAAGAAATAGAAGTTTTTCTCGTTGGAAAGAATGTCGAATTTGAAGAAGCCAAGATCGATCGGCTGGCGCGAGAAGCCGCGCAAGCCGTCGTCGCCTCCCGTCAGCGAACTCCACTGGAACGCGATGTAGTAGAAGACCTGGCCGAAGGCGATCGTCACCATCGCGAAATAGACGCCGCGCCGTCGCACGATCAGCGTGCCGAGGATCGCGCCGCAGATGCCGCCCAGCAGCATTCCGAGCAGCAGCGCCAGCGGCGTGCTCGGCGCCAGGAATTTCAGCGTCAGCCCGGCGCCATAGGCGCCAAGGCCGAAATAGGCGGCATGGCCGAACGACAGTACGCCGGTAAAACCCAGCAGGAAGTTCAGCGACATCGCGGCGAGGCCCAGCACCAGGACCCGGGTCGCCAGCGCGGTGTAGCCGCCGAGCGGAACCATCCAATAGGGGGCGAGCAGCAACGCTGCCCAGATCGCCGCCAAGGCGATCAGCTTGCGGGTTTGTTCGGCGCTCAACTCATCATTCCTTCTTCGCCGAATAATCCGCGCGGGCGTATCAGAAGCACCACCGCCATCATGACGTAGATCACCGCCTCGCTGGCGGCCGGCAGAAACACCGCGGTCAACCCCGAGGCGACCCCGATCAGCAAGCCGCCGATCAGCGTTCCCGGCAGGCTGCCGATGCCGCCGACGATGATGGCAATGAAGCTCGGCATCAGCAGGCCGGTGCCCATGGTCGGCTCGAGCCCGAGTTGCCCGGCGGCGAGAACGCCGCTCAGGCCCGCCAGGAAAATACCGACCCCGAAATTGAGCGTGCGCAGCATTCGCACATTGATTCCGAGTGCGGCGACGGTCTCGAGATCGAGCGTGCCGGCACGGATGCGAACGCCCAAGCGGGTATAGCGCAGCAGCAGGAACAACAGTGCGACCGCGATCATCACCACGGCCACCATGAACAGGCGGTAGCCGGTGATGAAAAACAGATCATTGCTCAGCGGCTGCGCCAGAAACGTCGGAATGGTGACCGGCTTGCCCTGTGCGCCCCAGATGAAGCGGGTGCCGTCCTCGATGATGAACGCCAGGCCGAAGGTCAGCAGCAGGCTATAAAGCGGATCGCGTCCGTAGAGCGGCCGGATCAGCACGCGTTCGACGGCCAAACCGATCACGGCGGTCAATGGCGGCGCCAGCAAAAGCGCGCCCCAGAAACCGACATAGGGGGTGATCGCGTAGGCGATGTAGCCACCGATCACCAGAAAGCCGCCATGGGCGAAATTGATGACGTTGCTCAGGTTCAAAATGAGCGAAAGTCCAAGGGCCATCAGCACATAGAACGCGCCGATGATGAGCCCGTTGGTGACATTAAACAGGAGAAGTTGCGTCATAAATCACCGGAAAGGACAACCTGCGTGCGACCCGGGAGGGGTTCAGCTCCCGGGTCAGGAAAATAGAAATAACGGACTTCATGCTACGCCGGCCACTGAATGGTGCAGCCGGTTTCGCTGACAGCGGGCGCTGTCTTGTCGCCCGGGATAATTTCGTCGACGTGAAACAGATCTTCCGGGTCGTCGGTGCCCTTTGACTGCGCCTCGCCCACAAAGGCCGAGGTCATCAATTGATGGTCGCCCTTGCGATAGTAACACTTGTTCGGCTGCAGCTTGACATCTTCGGGCAATTCGAAGTTCTCGAGCGCCGCCGCGAGTTTGACCGCGTCGATGTTTTTTTCCTGATTGGCAATCAGGGCAAAGCTCATGGCGGAAACATAGCCGAACCAGTGCCGCGCGGTGGGGACCTTGCCGCCATTGACCTTGCGAACATCGGCGACGAATTTGTCGACGCCGGCAATGCCCGGCTGTTTCCAGTACCATTCGAACATCCAGATCCCGATGCGTGCTTCCGGCGGCAGCGCGGCGAGTGACTCCAGTTCCTGCTGCGTTCCGGCGACGTGGATCTGCTTGTTGAGGCCGAACTGCACCACCTGCTTCAGGCAGTTGATCATGTCGGAGCCTTGCACCAGCAGGATCATCACATCCGGATTGGCCGCCCGCGCCTTGATCAAATAGGCGGAGAAATCGGTGGTGCCGAGCGGCGTCAGCTCGTTGCCGGTAACGGAGCCGCCGAGCTTTTTCAGGTCGTCGGTGCAGGCGTCATACAGCGTGTGACCGAACGCATAGTCGGGCGTGATGAAGTGCCATTTCTTGCCGTATTTGCTGAACAATACGCTCGAGACCGAATTGGCTTCCATTCGCGTGGTGTTGCAAACGCGGAACACATTCCACTTGCAATCCTTGCCGGTGATCGAGTCGGTGTGGCCGCCGGAAACGATGTGCAGGATTTTCTTTTCGGCGGTAACCTGGGCGATCGCCGCCGCGATGCCGGAATTGACGTCGCCAATCATGAAGTTGACCTGATCCCGCTCGATCAGCTTGCGCGCCTTCTGCACGCCGGTGCCGACGTCGTTGGCGGAATCTTCCACCAGCAATTCGACCTGTCGCCCGAGAATGCCGCCTTTGGCGTTGATTTTCTCGACCGCGAGCTTGGCTCCCATCACCTCGTTGCCGGCTGGCGCTGCGTAGACGCCGGTGAGTGGATCGACCATGCCGATCCGGATCGCCGTTTCGCCGCGCGCGGCGATGATAAAGGGGGACGCCACCTGGAAGGCCCCGAGCGCGGCGGCGCCGGTCACGAGCGTGCGACGATTTAATCTCGGGTTGAAGGTCTGCGATGTCATGGATTCTCCTGGTCATTGTTTTTCTTATTGGAAGTCTCTGCGACCCGGTGCAGCGAGGCACCAGGCGTCAGGTCGCATGGTGTCAGGCCGGCCATTTTATCCTGCAGCCGGTGTCCTCGGCCACTCCGGCGGCTTTTTCGCCGGGTATGGGATTTCGTACCGCGAACATATTGTCCGGATCGCCCTGCGGAGGATGCGCCTCGCCGACAAAGACAGTGCTCATCAATTCATGGTCACCGGCGCGGAATGCCGGCGCCCCCGGTTGCAGGGCGATCTCCGGCGGCAGCTTGAATCCCGAAAGCGCATGTGCCAGCTGCACCGCGTCGAGCGTCTTCTCCTGGTTCGCAATCGCCGCCAGCGTCTGCACCGACGCATAGCCGAACCAGTTGCGCGCGGTGGCGGCGAGACCGGTGATCTTCTTCATGGATGCATTGAATTCCGCGACATGCGGCACGCCGGGCTGATCCCACCACCACTCCATGGTCCACCATCCGACGCGCGCGCCGTCGGGCACCGCGCGGATACTTTCGAGTTCGAACAGCGTGCCGCCTACGGCCATTTGCTTGTCCAGACCGAACTGGACAAATTGCTTCAGGCTTGAGACCTGGTCGTTGCCGCCCATGACATTGATCAGCACCTGCGGGTTGTAGGCTTTCGCCTGGATCAGGTAAGCCGAATAATCCGGCGTACCCAATGGCACCAGCGACGCCGCCGAGGTGCCGCCCGCACCCTTCAGGAGCTTCTCGAAACCGGCCTGCACCGAGTGGCCATAGGCGTAATCCGGCGTCAGGAAATACCACTTCTTGCCGAACTTCTCCATCAGCGTCGAGGCGATGGCGTTGGCGTCCATCGAGGTGGAGTTGCAGATCCGGAATACATTCCACGAGCAGTTCGCGCCGGTGATCGGATCGGTGTGGCCGCCCGAGACGATATGAAGCGTCTTTTTTTCGCTGGTGACCTGCGCCATCGCAATCGCGATGCCGGAATTCACGTCGCCGATGATGAAACTCACCTGGTCGCGTTCGATCAGCTTGCGGGTTTTCTGCACGCCAGTGCCGACATCGTTGGCCGAGTCTTCGACCAGCAGTTCGATGGGCCGGCCCAGAATGCCGCCCTTGTTGTTGATCTCCTCGGTGGCGAATTTGGCTCCCACCACCTCGTTCTGCGCAATTGCGGCATAAACCCCGGTCAGCGGATCGACCATGCCGATCCGCACCGGCGTTTCACCTCGGGCCTGGATGATGTAGGGGGATGAGAACTGCAGCGCAGCAAGGGCAGCGCCTGATTTTAGTACGGTTCGCCGATCGATCGGCCAGGATCGTTGCGAGGTAGCCATGCTGTCCTCCCAGACAAGTGCCTAACTTGATGGCAGGCATTCTTCGATGCCCTTATAGGCCGTGAGCGTAACCTTTCCGGAACGTTTTTGCCAATCCTAACCCCGTCGAAAACCTCTAACCTTCGGCCTAGTACGACGTGCGTCACGCTTTCAGGGACCATCCCGGTCGAGCGGGCGCGTCCGGGCTGGAATTGCCGCGACCTGAAGTTCTTTGTGGGACACCTGGCTTCGATCAGCTCGATCCGGCGCGCTGCGCTTCATCAATGCTTGACGGCGCTGTTGGCGGCGGCATTGTTGAGAACGATCAGGCCATCGACGGCGACGCCGGTCCGGGTATTGATCAGAAATGGATTGACGTCGATCGACGCAATGCGCGTGCCGGCGTCTGCCATCAGGTTGGAGAGCCCGACGATGGCCTTCACGGCGGAGGCCTCGTGCAGCGCCGGTTTGCCGCGATAGCCTTTCAGTTTCACGCCGGCCTTGGTACGATTGATCAGCTCCCTGGCTTCAGTTGCATCCAGCGGCGCTCCGGCCAGCGCGACATCCTTCATCAGTTCGATATCGACGCCGCCGGTGCCGAATAACACCACCGGCCCCATCTCGGCGTCCAGCGAGGCGCCGACCACCAGCTCGAGTTCGGCCTTGACCTGTTGCGCAATCAGGATGCCCTCGAGCCTGGGCTTGCCCTTCAGCTTCCTGACCCGTGTGGTGATGTCGTTGAACGCTTTCTTGACTTCGGCCGCATTGTTGAGGTTCAGCACCACCCCGCCGATGTCGGATTTGTGCAGGATGTCCGCGCTGACCACTTTGGCGACGACGGGAAAGCCGATCTTCTTGGCGATCTTGACGGCCTCGGCGGCGGTCTGCGCGATCGCTTCCTGCGAGACCGGAATGCCATAGGCCTTCAGCAGCTTCTTGGACGCGACCTCGTCGAGGGCTGCACCCTTGGCGTTCTTGAGCGTCCGCTCCAGCGCCGCGCGCGCCGAAGCACTAGAATTCGATACGGTGTCGGGTACTTCCTTGCGCAGCGAGGCGTAATCGATCAAGGCCTTGATCGCGCCTACCGCGCGGTCGAGACCCTGCATCACGGCGATATGCGGCAGCGACTTGCGCAAGGCCTTGGTGAATTCGGTAAAGCCGATCGACATCGTGCTGATGTAGACCACGGGCTTGCTGGCGGCAGCGGCCTTCTCGTTGACGATGCGCAAATTCCTTTCGCGCAATTCATGCGGCGCTTTCGGCAGTTCGGCGTCGATGATGACGATGTCAGTGTCGGGGTCGTCGATCATGATCTGGATCGACTGCATATAGACCGAGGGATCGACCACCGCGGCGAAACCGGCATCGAGCGGATTGCCGACGATACTGCCGGGGCCGAGCATTTTCGCGAGCTTGTCGGTGGCGTTGGTGGAAAGGTTGGCAAAGTTCAGTCCCGCCGCATGGAAGGCATCGATCAGCAGGCCGCGCTTGCCGCCCGACAGCGTCACCGCGGCGAGGCGATTGCCCTTCGGCGGGTCGGCATGGACAAAGCATTCGGTGGTTTCGATCAATTCGTCGAGACCGCGAACCCGGATCACGCCTTCCCGCGTCGAGATGGCATCAAAGGTCTCGATCGAGCCGGCCAGCGCGCCGGTGTGCGCCATCGCGGCGGCGCGGCCGCCTTCGGACGCCCCGAGCTTGAGCGCGATCACCGGCTTGCCGGCCGCGCGCGCCGCCTTGCAAGCCTTGCGGAAGCCCTGGGTATTTCGCACGCCCTCCAGGTAGACCACGATGACGCGGACCGAGGGATCGGCCGCGAAATAGGCCATCAGATCGGGGGTTTCGAGCCCGGCCTCGTTTCCGGTGGTGACCATGTAGCCGACGCCGACGCCGCGATCCTCCAGCGCTTGGCGGACCGCCATCACGATCGCACCGGATTGGCCGGCAATCGCGACCGGACCTGCCTCCATCGTGACGATGCGGTCGTCGATGTTGGTGAACATCTTTTCGCCAGCGCTCAGATTGCCGAGGCAATTCGGGCCGGTCACCGCAAGCCCGGTCTCGCGAATGGCCTGTTGCAGTTCGCCGGCGAGCTTCTGGCTTTCCGCGTCCTGCAATTCGCTGAAGCCCGAAGTGACGATGGTCGCCGAACGGGCGCCGGCCGCGGCGGCGTCCCGGATCACCTGAACCGCGAAACGCGCCGGCACCAGCACGAGCACATGATCGGGCCTCTCCGGCAGGCTGGCGAAATCCTTGTAGCAGGGAACGCCCCAGATGGTTTCGCGCTTTGAATTGACCGGATAGAGACCGCCCTCGAATTGATACTTGATCAGATTGTTCCAGATACGCTCGGCGTAGTTTCCGGGCTTGTCGGTTGCGCCCACCAGCACGATATTGCGCGGATGCAGCATCGCATGAATGCTTTTGACGATGTCGCTGGCGTCGGACGACGGCGACCATTTGCCGGCCGAGACGGACGCCGTGCTGATCTGAGCTTCCATGGACGTGACCTTTACCCTTGGTTTCTTTTGCGGCAGTTCTTTTGCGGAATGCTCGATCGACGAGAGATCGCCACTCTCGATGCATTTTCATTTCTTATTATTGATAGTCGGGGAGGGTGGCAACTCGCGCGAAGTAAGGCCAGCTCATCGGCCAGCACATGTCCGCGGCCCGTTGTTTCCGGAGCCATTCCGCGGAGCCATTGAATGGATCGAAAGGCGCTAAATAGCTTGTCGCGCTCGGCAAGGATAGGCTTCACATCAGCGGCGACGGCAACAAAGGACGACCACCATGCGCATCTTTATCACCGGCGCGAACGGCTTTATCGGCGGCGCGGTCGCCTCGGTTTTGATCGCGGGCGGACACCGCGTCCGCGGGCTGGTTCGCGACCGCGCCAAGGCCGAGACGGTTCGGGCCCACGGCATCGAGCCGGTGATCGGCTCGCTCGACGATTCAAGGCTGCTGCAAGCCGAAGCGCGAGGTGCCGATGGCGTCGTCAATGCCGCGAACAGCGGTCACCGCGCCGCGGCCGAAGCGCTGATCGCGGGGCTTTCCGGCTCGGATAAGCCGCTTATTCATACCAGCGGCACCAGCATCATTGCGGACAGGGCCATGGGCGAGCCCTCGGACCGGATATTCCACGAGGGGACGCCGATCAGGCCCGAGCCGGAACGAGCCGAACGGGTCGCGATCGACCGGCTGGTGCTCGATGCCTCCGGCATTCGCTCGATCGTGCTGTGCAATTCGATGATCTATGGCCATGCGCTCGGGGCTCCGGCGCAGAGCCTGCAGGTCCCGGTATTGGCGCAGCAGGCCAGGACATCCGGGGTCGCGCGCTATATCGGCCGCGGCCTGAACCGCTGGTCCAACGTGCATATCGCCGACGTAGCGGCCCTTTATGCGCTGGCGATGGTCAAAGCGCCCACTGGGAGCTTCATCTATGTCGAGAGCGGAGAGGAGGCGTTAGGGAAGGTGGTCGAGGCCATCGCCACACGCCTAGGTCTCGGCGCGGCGCAGTCCTGGCCGGCGGAAGCTGCGATCGAGGCCTGGGGCCGCGAGAAGGCGACGTTTTCGCTCGGCTCCAACAGCCGCGTGCGCGGCACGGCCGCAACCGACATTCTTGGCTGGGCGCCACGGCATCGTTCGATCACGGAATGGATCGCCAGCGAATTGGTGTGATGGCCCTTCGAGAGCGCCTGCCCCGGCGGCATCCCGGTTTTCCCGCAGCGGTTTGCTCGGAGGCTTGCTACCCGACCTGGCCACGCTATATCGGGGGTTTCCAGATCTCCCATACAGCCGGACAGCGAGCTCGAACATGACTATTGATGCCGATACATCCGTCCAATCACAGCCGTTCCAGGCCGAGGTTGCCGAACTCCTGCACCTGATGGTGCATTCGGTATATTCGGAAACCGATATCTTCCTGCGCGAACTGATCTCGAACGCGTCGGACGCCTGTGACAAGCTGCGCTACGAGGCGATCGCGGCTCCCGATCTGATCGCCGACGGGGCAGCGCCCAAAATCCGCATCGTGCCGGACAAGAAGGCCAACACGCTCACCGTGATCGACAGCGGCATCGGGATGGACCGGCAGGAGTTGATCGACAATCTCGGCACCATCGCGCGTTCGGGCACCAAATCCTTTATTTCGCGGCTGACCGAGGCCAAGGATGGCGCCGGGTTGATCGGCCAGTTCGGCGTCGGATTCTACGCCGCTTTCATGGTCGCCGAACGCATCGTCGTCACCAGCCATCGCGCGGGAACCGATCAGGTCTGGACCTGGTCGTCATCGGGCGGAAGCGGATTTGAAATCGCACCGGCAAGCGAGGACGACGCCAGGCGCGTCACGCGCGGTACGGAAATCGTCCTGCATCTGAAGCCGGACGCCGCAAAATATCTGGAGACCTATGAGATCGAGCGCATCGTCGGCGCCTATTCCGACAATATCCAGTTTCCGATCGAGCTTCGGCCGGAGGAGGGAGAACCGCGCCAGATCAATTCGGCGAGCGCGCTGTGGCAGCGCTCGAAATCGGAATTGTCGCCGGAAGATTATAAGCAGGCGTACCGGGCGATCGCCGGTGCCTTCGATGAGCCCGCGATGACGCTGCACTATCGCGCGGAAGGGCGTCAGTCCTACGCCGTGCTGCTGTTTGCGCCTTCGACCAAACCGTTCGACCTGTTCGAGCCGTCGCGCAAGGGGCGGGTGAAACTCTACGTCCGCCGCGTATTCATTGCCGATGATGCCGAACTGCTGCCGGCTTACCTGCGGTTCATCCGCGGCGTGATCGATAGCGAGGACCTGCCCTTGAATATTTCCAGGGAGATGCTGCAGAACAACCCGCAACTGGCGCAAATTCGCAGGGCGGTAACGGGTCGTGTGATCGGCGAACTGGAAAGCCTGAGCGAGAAGGAGCCCGAGAGTTTCGCAAAGATATGGGATGCGTTCGGTCAGGTCATCAAGGAAGGGATCTGGGAGGATTTCGAACGGCGCGAGAAACTGCTGGCGCTGTCGCGCTTCACCACCACAACCGGCGAGAAGCGGTCGTTGAAGCAATATGCCGAGAGCCTGAAGCCGAACCAGACCGAGATTTATTATCTCGTCGGGGACAGCATCGAGCGGCTGAAGTCGAACCCCAAGCTGGAGTCGGCGAATGCCCGCGGCATCGAGGTGTTGCTGCTGACCGATCCGGTCGATGCGTTCTGGACCTCCGCGCCGCTGGATTTCGGGGGCAAGCCGCTCAAATCGCTGAGCCAGGGCGACGTCGATTTCGGGCTGATTCCGCTGCTCGACGACAAGGCCGAAAACAGGGAGCCGGCCGGCGCCGATGAAGCCGCGACCATCGCCGTGATCAAGGATACCCTCGGCGGCCGGGTGTCCGACGTGCGGGTATCGCAGCGGCTGACCAGCAGTGCTTCGTGCCTGGTTGCCGGCCGCCAGGGGCGGGACCAGCAATTGGAGCGATTGCTGGCGCAGCAAAATCGGGGCGTCGTCACCAAGCCGATCCTCGAGATCAATATGCGCCATCCTCTCGTGGCGGCGATCGCCGGCGCAAAAGAGCAGGCCGCGGACTTGTCGTTTTTGTTGCTGGAGCAGGCGCAAATCCTCGACGGCGAATTGCCGGAGGATCCCGCCGCATTCGCAAATCGGCTCAATCAGCTGGTGCTGCGTGGAATATCGAAGGAGACCGGCTAGGAGCCTGTCCGCATAGTCGCTGTTCAATTCTGAGCGAGTCTGATTCAACCTTGGGCTATGAGCAAGTATTTTCGCCCCTGGAATATCGATCAGACACTGCTCCTGCCGCCGAACGTGCAGGA